>JANLWR010000275.1:0-5246 GCA_031364625.1 Deinococcales bacterium
TGCCAAGCCGTGGTAAGCCGTGGTGCGAAGGATAAACCAGATTGTTGCACTGACCCAGCGCCCACCGCGAACCGTGGGAACATTTTCACGCTCGAGCCTGGCGCAAATGTTCCAAAGGCTTTGGGTTTGCGCGAGTTCAAAGATTCGTTTTACAGTAACGGCGCGTTCATTCGGCACAAGCCGACCTTTCTCGAGGGAGTACCCAAAGGGCGGCGTGGCAGGATACAAACCTTTGCGGGCGGCTTCAATCCGTCCTGAGATTGAACCCTCTCGAGTCTTCTCGAGTTCATCCTCTGCCAGAGCGCCAAACAAACCCGCCAGCAGCTTCCAAGTTTGTGCCGAGGTGTCAATGCTTTCACGCAAAGACACGAATCTTGCACCACGCTCGAGCACATCGTCAATCATTTGCCGAGTGCCAGAAGCGCCACGCCTCGAGAGCCTGGACAGGTAAGAAGTCACAACCACATCACCCGCCTCGAGTTCCAACATGAGACGATCAATCGCGGGGCGGCTCTTTTTTTGACCAGACACGCCAGCATCTGAGTACCAAATCGGCGCGGGTAAATTCGAGAACGTACACCATGCCGTGATGCTCGAGCGTTGTGCGTCAAGCCCGTGACCGTCCTTAACCTGCCCTGGAGTGGACACGCGAAGGATGGCGCGAACTGTAACGGGTTGGTCTGAGGTGCTGACACGAATTGGAGAACGGGCGGTCATTTCGAGCTACTCCTTCTTGTCAGCATTTGACAATGTTTTCCCCACTCGCACCCGATGTCAGACTCAAAAAGTCACAACATTACCAGCCCAAGTAAAATTGGTTTTCTAAAATGCAAATTATTATTTGTTAGGGCGTTTGAAGACCTGTACTAGACACGATTTAGGCATATTGTGTTCAATTCCCTGTCAACTTGCAAAACAGTGCAATACTCCCTTTAGGACACTATTTCTTATGTCTCACCAAAATCTTTAGCGTGATTGTCTTTTAAGAACTTCCAAGGATCAACAAAATATTGCAACAATAGTTCTTTATCGCCGTTCGTCCAGAATCCAGGTGTGGGAAGTTTCTTCTTGAAAATATCGAAATGCAAGTGAGCAGGAAAACGCCCTTGATACCCTTTACCAACAAAAGCAATCACTTGACCCGCTTTCACACGATCACCAGCGTTCACAATCATTTTCTGACAGTGACCATACCTCGAGCCGAATGAACCATGCCAAAGCGTGACGACATTCCCCCAGCTTGTCCCATCAGCTTGACCCGAGAACGTTACAACGCCGTCCGCCGTGGCAAAAATGGGCTGCCCTAAATCTGAGTCACCACCGCCAGGACCATTCAAGTCGATGCCCGTATGCTATTGTCCAGGCGCAACCGCCCAACCACCAGCAGCATTACGAATTCCCTTGTAATAATTCAAATCACAAAACATCACGTCAGGCTGTGGCTTACGTGGGTTCAATGGGTACACAATCACGCTCGAGGAACTTGGAGAGACTCCATTTGAAGGTTTCACAGAAACCCCAAAGCGCCGCGAACTGAGCAGGGCAAAAACAGCAGTGAGCGCCGCACCAACAATCACGATAAGATTCAACTTTTTATACTTTTTCATGAACTACCCTTTCTCACGCTTGAATGACACTTGGAGCATTTGCCCGAAAGTCATAAAACCCAATGTCAGGTTCAAACTTTTCAGTTTCAAAACCAAGACTCGCCGCCACCATTGCCGCCTGTGTCGGTGTGATGAACGGCACAACCGAAACGTTATCCCACCACGCTTCCCCCTTACCCTCTTCCTTCTCGAGCAACCCACGCGACGCACTCCAAGGGCGCACCCGACGACCCCACCAAGACGCATCCGCAATGTTCTTGCTGTCAGCATTCGCTTCTGCATTTTTCTCGGCTCGAGTTTCACGAATTTCTTCTTTGACCTGCTCGAGTCTGTCCTCAAAATATGCCACGCTGTCAATGTTGCCCTCGTCACTAGCTCTCTTTAACTCGCAGATCAAGGCAGCAATCCGCACCTCGTCACCCTCACCGCCAACTCTTCGGGCTTCGGCTTCACAGCGCCGCGCATCGTCCTCGAGTCCAAGTCTTCGCGCCTCATTCGCCGCCGCCTGCCACTCGAGGGCGTGTTCGACTTGGTTTTTAAAAGCTTCTTTGGCTTCGTTCTCGAGTTTTCTCAACACTTCGGACTGTTTCAAAAGGTATTTAGTCACGTATCTGACAGCGTGTTCAGGGTTACGAACGGCGCGAATGTCTACAATCGCTCGAGCTTGCCCGAGGAGATTTTTCCATTGGCTGACAATGCTTTTTTGTTGAATGTAAGGGGCGCAGATCAGCAACACGTGAAAGTGAGGGAAGCCGCTCGAGTGCAACTCAACCACCCGAAAAAACTTCATGCTTGGGTAGCTTTTTCGCCACCATGTCGCCAGGGCGTTCCAAGCTTTGGTCATGCGTTCGTAACAGGCTTGGGGTGTCTGGTCTTGTGGGTCAACAGTCAGGGTTAAGAAGCTGCACCGCTTGTTTGTACCGCGCCCAAGGCTTTTGAAGAGCGAACGAATCCCACCGTGCAAACGCCCGTTCAGTTTGCGGCGTTTGCGGGTGGCGCTGTGAACTTCGCGCCAGGTGTTGTCAGCCGACGCAATGACCATGCGCTGATTCGAGGCGATCACCAAAGACCGTTTTATGCCCATGCTACAGCCGCCCAATCAATACAAACCCCCCAAAGAGAGAAGGATTCACCCGTTTTTCTCTGTGTGTTTCCGTGTCGGGATGCAACACCTCAAAACCAGATTGAGCCAAAAACGCCGTTCTGGTCTTGGTTTGATTTAAGGACAGGGGTATCAAGTAAACGGTGGCGCAAGATTTCGACTTCATCTTTACCGCCAATCACGCGGGATACCATAAGCGCAAATGCTTCGCACCTGAGAATCAAAATCAGAGCGGGATAAGTCACGAATGCTCGAGCGCCGCGCCATGTCCTGCGCTGGGGTTGTTCGCTTTTCGCCAGACAGCAAATCAAGCATGGTCTGCTTAAACGCTCGTAAAGGTTCGCCCTGAAACGCAGTAGAAGCAAACTCGAGAAGCGCCTGACCTGTCACAAAATCAAGATCGAGCGACGGGTTTAGCTTGTGTTGCTCAAGGGCAGAATGCAGCACCTGAAAAGCGTTAAGACGCATTTCATGACTCGCAAACTGAACACGAACTTGAAGAGGCGTATCGCCACGATGAAAGTTCATATGCGATCACCACCAGCCGTAGCCACAAACACGCACGGGTCGGGCATCATGCCAAGTGCTTTTAATTTTGCTCCGAATGATGAGCCATTCTCGAGCGCCGCCATGAACGAAACGCGGCGCGGTTGCCGCCTTGGTTTGACAATACTAAGCATTTGAGCGCCTACGACGGCATGACCAAGCGTTTCGAGAATTGAAGCTTTTACAACTTCTGGAACATCTGCCAATAACTGCATGAAGAACGCAGTTGAATCGCGCTCGAACTCGTCAAAGAATTGTTCAGATGTTGCACAATCAGAGCAGCACAAATCAAACCCGCCGTCGAGATCAGGTAATTCAACCACCTGCAAAGGCTCGAGCGATATGTCACATACAACGCACACGAGGGACTTAGACCGGACTTCACGAACTGAATTAGAAGAGTTTGACATCTTGACCTCCGTGGTTTACTGAAAGATTTTGGCAATCCAAAAGCCACAAAGCGCTGTGAATGGCGTTCTGTGCTTGAAGTCGAATGTTTGGGTTTAAGGGTTGCAAAAGCACCGCGAACAATTCCACGCTTGCCGATTCAACCGACAAATGCGATTCAATCGTGACGCGGTTTAAGCTCGAAGTGCTTTGAAGAATGCTCAAGACTCGAGTTAAATTCTCGAGTTTCGCCCGAACGTTGTCGGGTGAGTTGAGATTTTCGGCTAGAATTGCTACATTGTTCATAGATTTTCCTTTCGAGAACCCGCGTTTGCCGCCAAGCAAAAGAGAACGCGGGTTTTTCTTATCTTGATAAAACGTTGTTCACTGCAAAACTCGAGCAGGAACAGCAAGAGCTGTAGGTTTTGACTCATTGATTTCTGCGGGTTTGTGCATCGTTCGAGGTTGCTCTTCTCGAGCCAGCCACACAATACCGACACCCAACACGGCGAAAAATCCGACCACAAGAAGCGAATGGAATGCGCCAGAGAAATAACCAGCACTTCGACCATCTCGAAAGCCAACAGCGTAACCAGCTTCAGAAGCCGCAGAGATCAACATAGGAGATGGATTCATCACAATCACCAATCAACTGAAAAGACCACGTTTTTTAGGCTTCTCTTCTTCGATCATTGCGGGGTCGGGAGCAGCCTCGAGCGGTTTGCCATTGGTTAAAGCCGCTTTGACGTTCTCAGGCAAGCGTGACAAAAATTCATCACGAAACTTGGGGTCAAGCGCGTCAAGCATTGCTTTCATGTCTTGCTGTGGGTCAATTGCTGGAATCTCGCCAGCATTGAGCAGCATGTGCTGTTTAATGTGCGAACCGAAACCCTGACCAAGAGCGTTTACGCGATTGTCAACCGATGCAAATTCAGACTCGAGTTTTGCAATTCGCATGTCCTGCTCGACATCAGAGCGACCTTTTGCATAAACCTCAGAAAGCAATTCTTTGATTTCGGAACCAGACAAACCGCTCGGTTGAGGGGTACGAAATGCGACGGGTTTATTCGGTGTCAAAGCAGAATTTGCCGCTTCTGGGTCAGTTAGAACAAGTTCAAGCGCGGTTTCAAAGTCAATCTTTCGGTGTAACGAAATACGGGCGGCGAGATTCAATTGTTCCGAGGTTGCGTTTTCCATTTCATTTCCTTTGAGCTAGCTCGATAACGCGTCCAGAAGGAAGCCGAACCGACTTCTTTGCTGATACTGGTTTCTCGGGAGAATTCTTCGATTGCTCGGCTTGAAATCGGCGCAAAGCTACAAGCGGAATTGAATCCGCAATGCACCGACCTTCATTTTCTGCAATCTCACACGCTGTTTCATAATTACTGGTCGAAACTTTTACGATTTTTCGCTGTGTTGCCACTTATGAACCTCCGTGTATCCCTTATCTATTTTCTGGGTTACTTTTTAAAGTTTACAACGGGTTTTCAAAAAATACAAGACCCCGTAATTATTTCGGAAATATACTAGAAATAATCAGGCAAAATTCAATAAAATAATTTTGTGACAAAAATAGTAAAACAAGCTGGCAGACCCGAAAAAGC
>JANLWR010000349.1:0-6659 GCA_031364625.1 Deinococcales bacterium
GGAAATAAGGCAATGAAAGTGTAAATCAGCAGCACCGTGTGAACGCCAGCGTGCGAGAAGAAGGTTTTGGTTCTTTGATTCATAATTCCACGTTCTCGATTCGACGTTGAAAACCAAACAAGTAAATAAGAACACCAACCAAAATAATCACCAGCATGATGCCAGCCACGGCAGACCCCAAGTACGGATCACCGCCCTGAAGTTGAAAGCCAAAAAACGTGCGGTAAAAAAACGTGCCCAGCAAATCTGTCGAAAAACTTGGACCCGCCAGCGCACCCTGGGCGCTGTAGACCAGATCAAAGGCGTTAAAATTACCGACAAACGTCAGCACGCCAACAATGCCAGCCGTCGGCAGCAACAACGGAAATTGAATTTTCCAGAACACCGTCCAAGCGTTCGCCCCGTCCACCCGTGCCGCCTCGAGAAACTCTTCGGGAATGCGGATGATGCTTGCCAGAAAAAGCATCATGGGAATGCCGACGTACTGCCAAACCGAAATCAAGGAGAGGGTAATGAGCGCCGAATTTTCCACGCCCAAATTCATCAAATTAAGTATTGGAACATTGCTCGAGATGCCCCAGAGCGGACTGAGAATCAGCTTCCAGGCAAACCCAACAATCACCACCGAAAGTACAGTCGGCGTGAAGATGAGGGTGCGGTACACGACGCTGCCTCGGATTTTGAGGCTTAATAAATACGCCAGCAGCAAACCGACAGGGTTTTGCACGCACATGTGAATCACAAAAAACACCAGGTTGTTCTTGAGCGCACCCCACAAACGGTTTGAAAGTGTCGGATCGGTCAGCAACTCGCGGTAATTCTCGAGTCCTACCCAATGAACAATATTTTTCGCATCGCTCGAGAACAAGGACAAGCGCAAACTGTCAAGCATCGGAAAAATCATAAATGCCGTGTAAATCAGCACCGCAGGCGCAAGAAACACCAGAATGTGAACTGGGAATTTTTGGTTGGGTTTCCGTTTGGAAGTCATGTTTTAATTCCTCGAGAAACAGTTTTAGGTTTGTAACAAAGGATTTATAAACTTAACTTTAAAGGGCTGAAATCGCGCTACTGTTCGTTTCCAATAGTTCGGAATGTTTTTGCTAATTCGCGTCCACCACGTATTTTGAATTTGTTAGGGACGCTGCGACCATGCCCGTGAGCGATTCTGCCCGTTAGCGCCCAAGCCCGTTAGCGATTCTGCCTGTGAGGTGCGTCTTAGAATCAAGAAGGTGCTGCCTTAAGGGCAAGAAGGTGCGTCTTGGAATCAAGCAGTCCCGCCCGAAGGTGCGTTTTGGGACCAAGAAGAAGCTTGCTGCGCCCTCAGTGACGGTGAATTCTTGACGTTGCGAGGAAAAGTTTCCAAAGTATTACATTTCTCAAGATAGGAATAAAGCTCCCTTCTCTCGATGTTGAGAGAAGGGTCGGGGATGAGAGCAGAAAAACACCATTCAATCTCGAGCCTTACTTCTTGGGTTTATACCAAGCCTCGAGGTTCTTTTGCACCATGTCGGCGGCGGCTTTTGGCGTCAGTGTGCCGTTCAGAACACCGGCGCTGGCAGCCCAGAGGTCATTCTCGTTATTCAGTTTTTCGTTGCGGCTCAGAATCTGGTAGCTCGAGCGAATCGTGCTGTCGCAATCGTCGCGCCAACTGACAAATTCTTGTGCCAATGGGTCTTTAAGCTTGATCTTGGCTTTGGAGAGCGAGAAGAAACCGGGCAGGGCGTTGGCGTAAATCTCGGCAAATTCTGGGGTGGTCATCCACTCGAGGAACTTCTTGGCGGAATCCTTGTTTTTGCTGTTGGCGTTCAAGCCTGTGGCAATGTCGGTGTGGTCGCTGATGTAGCACTTTTTTGCACCGGCTGGAAGTGGTGGTTTGAACGCGCCGAGTTCAAATTTGGCGTTGGCTCTGAAGCCCGAAATTTCCCATGAACCGCTGGGGTAAATCGCACCGCGTCCCAAGGAGAACAGGTTTTGGGCGTCTGGGTACGAAACGCTCTGATAACCCTGCTCGAGGTACGGTGTCCATTTTGCCAGGGCTTGGAAGGTGCGCAGGAAGCCGCCGGTGTTGTACTTGGCTTTGCCTGCAATCAAGCCCAAACGACCGGTTTCGCCCTGCCAGTAATTGGGTCCAATGTTTTGAAAGCCAACCGTGGCGCTTTCCCACTGGTCTTTTGTGCCCATGACGAGCGGGGCGTACTTGCCGTTTTTCTTGATGGTTGCCAAGATTTTATAAAACTCGGCTTCGGTTTTGGGTTCTTTCAGTCCAAGCTCGGCGAAGATTGCTTTGTTGTAAATAAAGCCGTGAATCACGCTTGCCATTGGGACACAAAACGTGTTCTTGCCATCATCGGTTTGCCAGGCGCTCTTGGCAACATTGGAAAAATTGCTCATGCCAGCAATGTCGTTCAGGCTTGCCAGGTTTCCTTTATTGTACAACTCGAGGGACTTGTCAAACGGACGGCAGGTAATCAGATCACCCGCGCTGCCACCCTGCAATTTGGCGTCCAGGGCACTGTTGTACTCGGCGGGGGCGCTTGGAGCAAAGGTCACTTCGATGTCTGGGAATTTCTTGTTGAACGCTGGAATAATCTCGTTTTGCCAGATTTTCAGGTCGTCATTGCGCCAAGATTCGATACTGATCTTGGTTTTGCCCTGACCGAACGCGAGTCCCGCAAGTGCCACGCCACCTGCGAGTAGTAGAAAAACCGCTGCCGATTTCTTCATCCCGTGCCTCCTTGTGGGCGTGTTCCGCCCCGTTCATGTTGAGAACATCAGCCTATCTCGAGGTATGCTGAAAACGCAAATCAAACTTTGTTCACAAATTTCCAGGAGGGACTGTGCGCGTCGGAATGGTCGGTACGGGTTCAATGGGTGTCACCCACGCCAAAGCTTGGCTTGAAGCGGGAGTACGGCTTGCTGGCGTGATCTCAGGGCATCTTGAGCACGCGCAAGCCTTCGCGCTCGAGTATCAAACCCAAGCCTTCTCGAGTTTGGAAGCATTGCTCGAGGTGGTGGATGTGCTCGACATTTGCGCCCCAACACATTTGCACCGCGCCATGACCGAAATGGCTGCCAAAGCTGGCAAGCACGTGATCTGCGAAAAACCGATTGCCTTAACCATTCAAGATGCTCGAGCCATGATTGGGGTTTGCTCGAGTCACAACGTGCGGTTGTTTATCGCTCAAGTCGTGCGATTCTTCCCGCAGTACCGTGCTGCTGGGGAAATTCTTAAAAGTGGTCAACTCGGAAACCTTGGCGTGTTGCGCCTCAAACGCGCAGGGTATCCACCAAGTCCAACTTGGTTTTCAGATGAAACTCAATCTGGCGGCATGGTCATGGATTTGATGATTCATGATTTTGATTACGCCATCCATCTTGGCGGCAAAGTCGCTCGGGTGTACGCCGCTCGAGCCTCTAACCCAACCTCGTGCGTCGATTACGCCCTGGTGACGCTCGGCTTTGAGTCTGGCGCGATGGCACAAATTGAAGGCAGTTGGGCGTATCCCAAAGGCATTTTTCGCACCAGCCTGGACATTGCAGGCAGCCAAGGTTTGATCGAATGGCATTCGGACAACTCGAGCACCATCAAATCCTTTCTCGAGCCTCAAGATACCGATGCGGACGCGGTTGGAATTCCAAGTTCGGTGCTGACCGAAGACCCGTACACAACCCAGATCAAGCATTTCAAACATGCCATCATCACTGAAACGCCCTTTGATGTCACGCCTCAAGATTCGCTGGCAGCTTTAGAAATCGCTCTCGCCGCCCGAGAATCCCTGCAATCTGGTCGCGCCGTGCATTTGAATGGCTCGAGATGAGGGTCGGCATCATGAGTTTCGCGCATCTTCACGCCGAAGGTTACATTGGTTTGCTGCGTTCCATGCCCGACATTGAAGTGATTGGTTTTTCCGACCTCGACCATGCTCGAGGGCTTCAAATGTCACAACAATACTCGAGCATCAGGTTTCCAAGCCACGAAACACTGCTCGAGCAAAACCTTGACGCGGTGATCGTCTGCACCGAAAACGCCACCCGCCGCGAAGCGGTCGAAATGGCGGCTCGAGCGGGCTGTCATGTATTGTGCGAGAAACCGATTGCCGTGACACTCGAGGATGCGCTGGCAATGCGCGACGCGGTGGCAAACGCTGGCGTGAACTTCATGACCGCCTTCCCAATGCGTTTTGACCCGTCTATCCAAATCTTGCGCGAGCGCGTGCAAGCTGGCGATCTTGGGCGCGTCTACGGCGTGAACGGCATCAACCATTCAGAAATTCCCAAAGCCCACCGCGCCTGGTTCGCCAGCCGCGAACTGGCTGGCGGCGGCGCGGTCATGGATCACACCGTTCACCTGACCGACCTCTACCGCTGGATTTTTGAGACCGAAATTCTCGAGGTCTACGCCGAAGTCAGCAACCCGTTTTACCCAGATGTCGACGTGGACACCGCCGGAATTGTGACCCTGAAACTCGAGAATGGCATGTTCGCAGGGATTGATTGCAGTTGGTCGCGCCCGGTCACTTACCCGCGCTGGGGTCATTTAAAACTCGAGGTGGTCGGCGAACGCGGGTCGCTGGAGATTGATGCGTTTGCGCAACACTTAACCGTCACCCGCCGCCAATCAGCCACCAGAAACCCAAACTGGCACGGTTGGGGCAGCGACCCCAACATTGCCATGCTGACCGAATTTTTTGCCAGCATCACCGAGGCTCGAGAACCCAGCGTGACCTGGAAGGACGGCTTTGAGGCATTGCGCGTGGCGCTCACCTGCTACGAATCGGCAGGGATTGGGCAACCCGTGCGGCTCGAGAATTTGTAATTGCGTTCAAGCTGATTCTTGTTTTAACAGATCAATTTAAGATCGTGGCTCGAGCTGGCATAAACCAGAACCTCGAGCCACGACATCGTGTTCAAAAAAGTTTTTTAAGCTTGCATTCTGCGTTGCGGTTGCTTCATGACTTGCTCGGCTTGAGCGGCGGCAGCCTGACCCGCTTGTGCGCCAAAAACCCAGGCGAGCTTCAACATGAAAAGCGTGGTGTCAGCGTCTCCTGCAGCAACTCGAGCGCGGAAGTAATCCTCGACACCTGGCGGCAATGGCATTTCTTTCAAAGCTGCCTCGTGTTCGGATTTCATTTGTTTCATCACTTGCTCAAAATCCATGCTGGTACTGTACACGACCACACTCAGATTTCGTGTGAGCAAAGATACAACTCGAGTTAATGATTGCTGCTTGCCTTGTCTTTTTCAGCCTCAGTAATTGCGTTTAAAAGCGCATCATACGGACTCGAGCCAGTACCGCCGTGCGCCCGATCAGGACGATCCACCCAAGCCTGGTATTCATCACCAACTTTGCGAATTAAAAGTTCTGCATAACCCGCCTCGAGCGTCCGAGCAAACAGCGCATTCAAGTCGCTCGAGACGTGCGCAAAGCCTTGACTTGCCATAACTTTGCGCAAGGTTATTTCCCTGGTTTCCATTGTGCCGCCCGTCGCAAAATAACGCGATAAAGTCTGCGCCCAGTCTCCCCTGGCGGTAATCGGAGCCATGCGCTCCAAGGCAGTCTCGAGATTCAATTCTGTTGGCTTGTGGTACTTGTTTTCGTGAAGCACAAGTTCGGTCTGAATTCTTGGGCGAACTGGCGGCGTTTCGTCAGGCACACCAATCGTTAAACCCGCAAACGGCAGCACGCCTTCGGGAAGCTCGAGGACTTTGACAAGATGCTCGAGTGCGCCAAGAATGCCACCAATCCAACAACCTTGATAACCCAGCAATTCGGCGGCAACCAGCATGTTTTGTGCCGCCATGACCGCGTCACCAATTGCAAAATGAATCGCGGCGGCGCTCCAATTGCCAAATTCGTAACCGCGTAACTCGAGCAAGCTTTTTAAACGGTTCACGTCTGCCAGCACAATAAAAGTCTCAGATGCCACTTCCATGTGCGGATTGTTCGAGACTCGAGCGATTTCTTCGCGCAAGACTGGATCGGTAAGCCGCACAAACGAGTACATTTGCGCCGTGGCATCCGTCGGGGCGCGTTGAGCCGCCCAAACAATCTGCTCCAAATGCCCAGGCTCGAGCGGCACGGCTTTGTACTTGCGAACGGTGCGGTGATTAACAAAAACTTCAAGGCGTGGGTCGGGAATCATTGACCAGAGCTTAACTTGAATTCGGTGTCTAAAAAAGTATTTTGCACGTCAACGGATTTTAAGCCAGACACTCAATCTTTCAATCTCTCGAGCTTGGGGAAAATCGAAAAAATCCTCGAGCGGTACAGCCACAACGGCATGTTTGAAATCACTCGAGAGTCGATGCGTTAAAGCTTGAATCGCCTTCTTCTCCCCTGCCAACCAAGCCGTAAACCCAGACTCGAGCGCGAACAGCCCGTCAGCGATGCCGCCCGCCAGGTGCACGTCTGGCATCAAGACAGGTGCTATCTTGTGAGCAAGAAGCGCGATCATCATGCCCGTCGGTTGATGGTTTTCAAACGCCAAAAACGCTGTGAGGTTGGGGTTTTTCTGCATGGCACTAGCGATTTCTTTGGCAATCAATTCTTGCCACTCGAGCGCATGATGTTGCAAGCACCAGACTTTTGCCAGACTTGAAGCTTGCGACCACGAAACTTGCTCCACGATCACATCATTTGCTTCAGGTTGAACCTC
>JANLWR010000351.1:0-1983 GCA_031364625.1 Deinococcales bacterium
CCTGCCCACCCAAAGTCTCAACAAGTTCGTCATAAACAATTTTGACCACTTGCTGCCCAGGCGTCAGTGAGCTTAAAACCTCCTCGCCGATGGCTTTTTCTTGCACCTTGGCAACAAAATCTTTTGCCACCACAAAGTTCACGTCCGCCTCAAGTAACGCCACCCGCACTTCACGCAAAGCCGTCTTGACATCGTTTTCGGTCAATTTGCCGCGACCGCGAAGACCTTCAAAAATATCCTGGAGTTTTTTGCCCAAAGAATCAAACATGCCTGCATTGTACCGTGCTGAGAATCCAGTGAAAGTGAATTCTGGTGATGTTCGTACCCATGACACTCGAGGTACAATGAAACCAGTTTTCAAGGAGCAACATGGAAAAAGCACCCGCATTTAACTTGCACGACCAAAACGGCAAGCAACACAAGCTAGAAGATTTCAAAGGTAAGTATTTGGTCTTGTACTTTTACCCCAAAGACGACACCCCAGGTTGCACCAAAGAGGCTTGCGATTTCCGCGATCAGATTGGTAGTCTGCGCGAACTTGGCGCAGAGGTCTTGGGCGTCAGTGCGGATGACACCTCGAGCCACGAGAAATTTGCAGGAAAGTACGGACTCAACTTCCCACTTCTGGCAGATGACGGCGCGGTGATTGCCAAAGCCTACGGCGCTTACGGGCAAAAAAACATGTACGGCAAAATCAGTGAGGGCATCATGCGCAAAACCTTTTTGATTGACCCGAACGGCGAAATCATTAAAGCTTGGGGCAAGGTCAGCGTCGAGGGTCATGTCGAACAAGTTACAACCGCTTTAAAGGCAGCCCTGGAATGAGTGACCTCGAAAGTTTCAAACAACAAGCCGCGATTCAAGCCGTGACCCACATTCGATCAGGCATGGCGGTTGGACTTGGGACGGGCAGCACCGCCAAGTACGCAATCCTCGAGATTGGACGGTTGCTGCGCGAAAATAAACTGTCATCCATTGTTGGTGTGCCGACCTCTGAAGCCTCTGCACAGTTGGCAATTGAAAACGGTATTCCGCTGGCAGAACTGACCGCCGCCGGCGTCGAGGTTGCGATTGACGGCGCAGACGAAATTGATCCAAACCTGGATTTGATCAAAGGGCACGGCGGCGCTCTGGTGCGCGAAAAACTGGTGGAATTCAACGCCAAACTTTTTATTGTCGTCGCAGACTCGAGCAAGCTTGTGACCCAACTCGGCGAGAAATTCTCTGTGCCGGTCGAGATCATGCAGTGGGGGTTTAAAGCCACCCTGATTCAACTGGCGGCAGTCGCACCACAAGTCCAAGTGCGCCAGCATATGAAAGACGGTCAACCCGTGATTTCGGACAATGGAAATTTTATTGCGCATTGTAATTTCACCGAACTCAAGAACCCTCGAGAAACCGAAGACCGCATCAAACACATCCCGGGCGTGGTTGGCACGGGCTTGTTTTTGGGACTTGCAAAAATTGCTTACGTCGCGGGGGAAAACGGCGTTCAGAAACTAAAGCGCTGAGGCTCGAGCGAGGACGGATTTCAACATGTTTTTTCATGGAACTTTGGTAACTTAAAGCATGAATTTAATCCGACCAGTTCTGCTTCTGGCAATCTCGAGTTTGGTGGCGTGCGGTGGCACAACTCCTGATCCACCTCCAGTCAAGCCACCAGTTCCACCCGCAGGTTCGTTGTACAAGTTGGTGAGCACACCCAAAAACACGCCAACTGGTAAAATTGCCACCAAAACCGATGAAATCTGGGTGGACAAAGGCAGCAGCATTCAACTTGTAATCAATGCACAACGCTTATCACCACTTGCCAAAAAAATCAGGATCGTAGTCAGTTCTTCAGGCTCACATTTAAGCGTCACACCAATAGAGCAAGTCGTTTCTGCAACAGGCAATGCCACCTTTACCGTGGCAGTTGACTCGAGCATCAATCCTGCGACAGACCCCAATCCTTACTTTTTTGTTTACGGTTATCCTTTGGGC
>JANLWR010000352.1:0-3642 GCA_031364625.1 Deinococcales bacterium
ATCACTTTTTGCACCAGTTCGACATTGAAAAGCACGTAATAATCAATGCCCACGCCAAGCAGCGATTCTGCCGAGGCTTTCAGTTGCGCCACGCCGCCTTGCAAGTACGGCTCTTGTGCGCCATCGTCTTTTAAGGACGTAAACCCAGCCTCGAGTATCGCCGCGTCGCCGCCATGAGAGAAACTGGCGTTCATTTTATGATACCCGAATTTGTCGTTGACCAGCGTGTCCCTTGGGATTGAAATCACATCCATTCGCCCCGGTTGAACCCGCACGAACAACATCGAGTCGGTTCGCCCGTTGTAACGTTCCGCGCCCTCGCAGGGGATGGCTTCCAAGCCGCTCGGACCAAAACCTGGGGTGCAGTACGAAATATCGCGCCCGGCAATAATCATGTTAAAGGTCGGAACGTCCCCACTCGGCGTATACCAGTTGGGTGTTGCTAAGCTCCGTTTTTCGGGTTTGGCTTCGACAATGTAATACGATGCCAGGCTTAAAATCGCTGCCATCAACCCACCGACTTGAAAAGCCCGTCGCCAGCTCATGCGTTCCTCGAGGCATAAAATGATTTAGAATTTAATGTCAACATGCTTTTCTTTCGCCAAACTCGAGCGTTCTGCCCAATACCAGCATAATTTAGGTCATGAGCTTGCGGTGATAGTTTAGTCACCGCATTCAAGATCATCAGGGATTTGCCCCTCGAGCTTGAGGCGTTCATAAGCCGCAAGGGTGCGAGGGTGAACGGGTACGCCCTTTTTTTGCAGGTATGTGACCTTGCACGCCACCGCTTCAGCGAAGGCTTTGGGTAAATCTTGAAATGCCAATTCCCGAATGTGGTGGTTGACGCCGCGCCCTGGTTCGGTGACATCGGCGACGTAAAGGCACATCGAAAGCAATTTGTCTTCTCGAGGGGCGGTGGTGTGGTCTTCTACCGCATCCAGAATCTCGGTGTCGTTAAAGCCGTAACCTTCCAAGATTGCCCGTCCCGCCCGCCCATGAACCGCCAGTGGGTGCGCGGCATCCATCTCGGATTCTGGTGGCGCAAGGCGCAGCAATTCCTCGCCCGGTAAATCCCTGGCAATGTCATGAAGCACTCCTGCCAGATAGGCTTTGAATTCGTGCAAACCGTTGGAATGCGCAATGTCTTTGGAGAGTGCTGCAACCCGCAAAATATGTTCAAACCGTTCGGGTTTGACCATGCCGCGTACGCGCTCGAGCCAGAATTGAATGGTATCCGAACCTTCAATATCAGTTTCGGTAAAGTTGGTGCTGGGAGATGAACTGTTTAACACTTTTTGGGACGAGGTACTCAATCGGTGCTCCTTGTGCAATCCGAGCACGGACAATCGTGCTCGAGGCGTTCACACCCAGCCAGTGAAGCTCGAGTGTCCCTGCTGGCAGGGCTTGTAAAGTATACGGCTGAATGCCTGATTTTGGTTCAGTAACAGTTAAAGAAACACCTCTGGAATCTTCACGGTCCGCGACCACCAAGGTTGCCAGGCGCAAAATGGTTTCGGGTTCAAACCATTTCTGAAGCGACAATGCCGCATCCCGTCCCGTCAGCAAAAAAATCTTGGCATCAGGCTCGAGGTCATGAAGTCGCTCGAGGGTTTGGGCGGTGTAATGCGGACCTGGGAAGTCAAGCTCGAGGCGCGTCGCTTCCAAAAGCGGGTACTCGAGCGCGGCACGGCACACCATCTCAAAGCGTTGCTCAGGGCTGGCTCTGGGGGTTTTGTGCGGCGGGTCGCCAGTGGGGGAAAGCAGCACTTTGTCCAGACCCAGTTGATACCCAAATTCGATGGCAGCCCCCAAATGACCCCAATGAATCGGGTCGAAGCTGCCACCATAAAAACCAATTTTGCGCTTTTGGGTCAAACCAAACCTCTGCACGCATAATACTCGAGGTTGAAAGGTTTAACGTGCCAACGCCTCGAGTGCCTTTTCCAGCACGGCATCGCGTCCAGTGCGATTTAAAAGCTCGAGATCGTCTCTCATCACAATATCTGGCGTGACAAATTCTGGAAAAGTTGTACCGTCTGGGCGAACACTTTTTGCCGCAGTAATCAGCAAGAATGAGCCATCAGAGATTTTTATTCCAGCCACCGCCGTGTTGGCAACACCGTATGTGCGTTCGCCAATCACCAAACCTCGCTTGACGGTTTGAATGTCCAAACCAAAATACTCGGCTGCCGAAGCGCTCTGGTCATTCACCAGAACAGCCATCGGCAAAGTCCATTTGGCGGGTTGCGCAATCTTGTAAGTCACTCGTTTTTGACCGTTGATGACCTGTTCAACACTGCCTTGGTTGTAGACCGCCTGAAAATTAGCCAGCGGTTGCTTGGACACCAAACGGCGTTCCAAACCGTCTGGAATAAACGCGCTGACGCCTGCCATTTCATCCTCGAGCCTACCGCCGCCATTGTTGCGAAGATCAACGATGATCGCTCTGGCTTTTTTGGCTTGCGCCTCGAGCACCAGCGCATGAATGGTCTGTCCGACTTTGGGTGTTGGAATAAAACCTGGTACTTTCAAAACCGCCACGCCATCATCACGCATTTTGAGGCTCGGCAAACGAAGGCTGGAGAGGGTCTTAGGCTCGAGTCGAAGCGTAAAACTTTTCCCCGCACGAAACACGGTAATCCTCGAGATACTCTTGCTCGATTCGGCGGTTTCCCAAGCTTCAAACAGTATTTCTGGCGTGATTAGGGCTTTGCCGTTCAAACCCAAAATCAGGTCGCCACGTTTAAACCCAGCCTGCTCGCCGCTCGAGCCTTCAATCACATCATCGACAAACACCCTGGATTCTTTTAACACCCGCAAGTTCAGCCCAAAACTGGTGCTCGAACCCGTGCCACTGAAATATGCCAGCACTTTGGTTGCCCCGCCAGCAATAAAATGTGTGTGGCTGTCACCCAGTTCCTCGAGCATGGTTTCAATGATTGGATAAGCATTTTCGGCGGGGCAAGGGTTTTTGTCTTTGCAGGCGGCATCGAGTTTCGGTTGGTACTTGTCGGCAAAGCCTCGCACGTTGGCGCTCGAGAAACCGCCGTAATTCAAAACCAGAAAGAAATTCACTTCGTCAAAGACATCTTGGGCGCTCACGGTGGCGGCGTTTGAAAGGCTCAGACTCAGACTGAGAACGGCAAGAACAAAACCAAAGAATATTTTTTTCATGATTCACCATTTAAAAACCCTCGAGATTTGAAGCTCGAGGGCAGGAGGGGAATAATTTTATTTGGGTTTGGCAAAGGTTTTGTCGCTGAAAGCGGGGTTGATTAGCACATTTGAGGTTGTGGTATCGATTGAGAGTTCTGTCGCCTGATAAATTTTGCTGGAAAAAGCGATTTTGATGCCGTCAACCGTGCGAAAATCGCCGTAAACCGAATTGGTATCCTCATCTTTAGAACCCAGAACCGTGCCGTCCGTATCAAAAACCAGGTTGCTGACCGCCCCTTTTGTGCTGACCGTGACCGATTCACCTTTAACGCCACCAGGCAATTCGACCATACCGTTGCTGCTTGCCGCATCAAGCCCATTTGTAGCAATACGCAAAGCAAAAATCCCTTGATACAAGGAATCTCGAATCGGTTTTGCCTGTGCTGCTGGTAGTTTGACCGTACCCGAAGCCTCGGTCCAAGACCA
>JANLWR010000417.1:0-2468 GCA_031364625.1 Deinococcales bacterium
GGCAGCGCCCTGCCAAAAAATCTCGCCTTTAAAATGTCTCATAAGGCTCGAGTTCCCCCGTCCACCGCAAAGTCTGAAGCCGTAATCCAACTCGATTCGTTGCTCGCCAGAAAGACTGCCATTCAGGCGACATCTTCGGGCGTGCCAAAGCGACCCAGCATGTGCTTTTTTAGGAATGCGGCTCGAGTCTCAGGGTCGGCTAGCACGGGCGCGGTTGCCCCTGTGATGATGAGTCCAGGTGAGATCGTGTTGGCGCGAATCTGATGCGGCGAACCCTCGAGCGCCAGTTGGCGCGTCATGGCAAGCACGCCGCCTTTGCCCGCGCAGTGCGCCAGGGCAGGGCTGTGCTCGAGGACGCCGTAAGCGTTGGCGGAAGCAAAATTGATGATCGAACCACCAGAAATTTTCAAGTGTTTCCAAGCCGCCTTGCACGCCAAAAACACCACGTCCAGTTCCCCCTCGAGCGTGCGTTTCCAGTCCGAAAACTCGAGTTCTTCAATCGGTTTGAAGACCCCGAATGCGGCGGCATTCACCAGCACATTCAGGCTACCGAGTTGCTCGAGTGCAAAAGTCATCAGGCGTTCGACGTCTTCTGGTTTGGTAAGGTCGCAAGGATGAAAACTCGTTAACTCGAGTCCTTCGGCACGTGCCAGCTCGAGGGTGGCTTGGGCAGTCGTGGCGTCAATATCGCAACCGACCACTTTTGCCCCGTGACGCGCAAACATCAGTGCGATTTCTTGACCGATGCCACTGCCAATACCGGTGACGATGGCGTTTTTGTTTTTTAATCTTTCTGAATTCATGCTGTTCCTTCTCGCTCGAGATTTCAATGCGCAATGCCCAGATTTTTGGTTTCGCCCTGCAAATTGCTAAAGGTAAAACTGTTGTACGCCACGCAAATATCACTGAATCTGCCTTGCTCGAGCTGGTACATGATGACGCCGCGATAATCAAAGGTTTCGCCCGCTTTGACCGCACCAAACAACGAATCTTGATCGTCGCGCAGCGCCGTAAAATGCGCCCAGAGTTGCACCGCCAGCGTGGTTTCATCGCTGACAAAACGTTCAACTGTTAAATCTTCACTGAAGGTCTGCCAGATTTTTGCGTAATGGTCTTTCATGCCCTGAATGCCATCAAACTCGAGCGTGCCATTTTTCATGTGCATGTTTGGGGTCAGGTAATCCTCGAAGGCGGTCGTGTCCTGGCTGTTAAACCGCTGTATGTAATCCTCAAAAATTTCGCGTTTCATGCGGCACTCCCTTGCGCTTGCCCCAAATAGGCACGTTGCAGCAAGCCTTGATCGCCCAGCAACACCTGGCTGTTGCCGCTAAAAACAATCCGACCCTGGTTCATGACCAGTGCGGTGTCGCCCACCCCAAGCGCCAGTTGCGCAAACTGTTCGACCAACAAGACCGCCAGACCATCATCGGCAAGTGAGCGCATCACGGGCATCAGGCGTTTGACCACCAAAGGCGCAAGCCCGAGCGACATTTCATCGACCAGCAGCACACTCGGGCGTCCGAGGATGGCACGTGCCAGCACGACCATTTGCTGTTCGCCGCCCGACAGTTTTCCCGCCGCAACATGGCGGCGTTTCTCGAGTTCTGGAAAGAGTTTAAAAGCAGTGTCAAGGTCGTGTCCTCTAGCGCCAACGAACAAATTTTCTTCGACGCTGAGGGTTGGAAAAACCACGCGACCCTGTTCGACATGCGCCAAGCCAAGCTGTGAACGCTTGACCCTCGAGAGGTTCTGGACTTCCTGGGCATTGACCCGAACCGTGCCAGACTTGACCGAAATCACGCCCGAAATTGCCTCGAGCAAGGTACTTTTACCCGCGCCGTTTGGTCCCAGCAGCACCGTGACCTCGCCGCGTGGAACTTCAAAATTGACTTGACGCACAATGCTGGCTTCACCCCGAGCCACGTTGAGGTCGGTGATGGTCAGCGCACTCATGCGTGTACCTCCTCGCCCAAGTATGCCGCAATGACCTCACGCCGTGCCAGCACGTCGCTGGTGCTGCCCTGGGCAATCAATGCGCCAAAGTCGAGCACCGCGACCTCGCTGCATGCGGCTCGTACCACGTCCATGTCGTGTTCGATCAGCAAGACCGCGCAACCGTACTGGCTTGGAATGCTGGCAATGCGCTGCCCCAGCGCCAAGCTTTCCTCGCTCGAGAGTCCTGCGGCGGGTTCGTCCAAGAGCACCACTTTTGGTTTTGCCGCCAGCACACCCGCCACCTCGAGTAAACGCCGCGTGCCAACGTCCAAATGATGAAGTTCAATATTGGCATTCTCGAGTTGCGCAAACGCCATGGCTTCTTGCAATTCAGTCGCGTTCAAAACCCGTCCCGCCGAAAGCTCGAGGTAGGCTTTGGCACTTAAATCTGGAATCGTGCGGTCTTGTTGAAAGCTGCGCCGCAAACCCGTTCGCGCCCGGTCGGTGGCGTTCAGATTCTCGAGTGTTCGCCC
>JANLWR010000419.1:0-2426 GCA_031364625.1 Deinococcales bacterium
AGCTAACTCTTTAAACTTTTCTGGCATAGAATCCAGAATATCAAAACTTGAGAATAAAGCCACTAATTCTCCAGACCTTTCTGGAACAGAACTCAGAATAACAAGACTTGAAAATAATAGCAGATTAACTTCACTAGCTAATATAAAAAATATAATTGCTACACAATTACAAAATTCGGCAAGCTTTTCCAATTTAAAATCTAGAGTAGACACTCTTGAGAAAAGTAAACCAAGTGGATTAGAAGATATTAAAAGTCGAATTGTTATATTAGAAGCATGGAAAAAACGTGGGTATATTAGATATAGTAAAGATAATGTGAAACCTTGGTTTCAAACGGATTCGCCATATAAAAATATCTGTGGTGATGGTTATGTAATGGTTGGCTTAGACCCCAGTAATAATAATGCACCAGCCTGTGCAACTCTGGAAATGTACTGACATCTGCAACTTTGGATTAAAATAAGTCGTGACTTGGATGCCACCTTGTCTCATTAAAACAATAACTTGAAGAACGTCTCTTTTTACTCGAGTACCGCACCAAATTTCAAACTCGAGATTCCGCCCTTATCCTTCTCGAGTCACCTCAATCACCATCGAAGCGCACTTCCCACCAAACCCAAACGAGTTTTTTAAGGTTCGCAAGGTTTGATCGCCGCCAAACGCGGTGGGTTTTAAATTCAATTTCCCTTCGGGTTTTAAAAAGTTGCTCGAGGTAAAATTGTGAATGTGCGGGATAATGCCGTGCCGCATGGATAAAATCGCGTAAATAGTCTCGAGAATCCCTGATGCGCCAAGGGTATGCCCAATCTTGCTTTTGGGGGCGTAAATCGGAATGTTCGGAAATTTGTTGGTCAGTACACGGTATTCAACCTCATCACCGATTGGGGTCGAAGTTGCGTGGGCGTTGATGGCATGAATGTCAGGGACGTGTTTCATGGCTTTGTCCATTGCCAGGATTGCGCCGCGCCCGTCGCTGTGTGGCGATGTCGCGTCGTGGGCGTCGCTTGCCATACCGACTGGGTACAGTGTGGCGTAGACGGTGCTGCCGTATTCTTTTGATTTTTCGGGGCTTTGTAAAATCAGTGTTCCTGCGCCTTCGCCCATGCAAAAACCTTCTCGAGCATCGTCAAAAGGCGTGGTTTTGTTGCCCAGTGCGTAGATCGAGGCGAAGTATTTCATGGACAACTTGTAACAACCGGCATCGGCTGCGCCGACCACGACGTAATCGTATTCGTCAAGCATTTTCATGGCGCAATCGATTGACATTAAACCGGTGCTGCATGAGGCAAAAAGCGAGTAGGAAACTCCAAAAAATTGGTAATGGCTGGCAATCTGGTTACAGGCGATGTCGGGCAAGCGGTTGACCACATCTCGGGGGCTGATTCGTCGGTTCTCGAGTAATTTGGGAAGGTTGTATTCTATGGTTTCGCCATCATTGCTGACCGTGGATAGAATGACGGCAACATTGGTGCTGTGCGGCAGGTTGGCGTGACTTAGGGCTTGGGCGGTGGCATGAATGGCGAGGCGTTGTGTGCGCGTGATGCCAGTGTCGGAAAATCCTTCGGGCAGCACGACGGCTTTTTGGTCGGCTTTAATGCCCCGTTTGATTTTGTCAGTGATAAAAAAATCCATATCCGTGACATAATCGCGGTCATTTAAAAGGTTTTCAAAACAAGTTGTTGGATTATTGCCCAACCCGTCGATCATGCCAAATCCAACCACGTGTGCAATCATAGTTTACGTCCTAAAGGTATTTCACCACTTGATTTTGGTGTGCTGCATCATAACGTGTTTCTCGAGAAATCTGAACTCGAGCATTTTGGGTGACAAAAAGCGCGTTGGGTGAATTCAGTTTTTCTGAACCTTCCAACGCGTCGTTTTGTACTTCCGGCGTGACTCGAGGATTGCGCCGCATATCACCACCGAAGTAGATTGCCTCGTCATCTTAAGGCGTGATTTGGTACAACAGTCCATCTTCAACTTTGTACAGCAAGGGCACCACTTTCACTTTTGGATAACGGTCGCGCAGGCGTTGCACCTCGAGCAGCACGAATTCGACTTCATCTTCGATCTCGAAAAATGGTGCGTATTGAAAGAAATAATCTTTGGCGCGTTGCTCGTCCCAACCTGCCACGTCGATCATGCCGCGCACAAAGGCATTGTATTTCCCAGACAGCTTCACCATGCCGCAATTGGTGTGGGCGACCAGCGCAATGTGGCTGACGCCGCCAACGCCAATGGCAAATGACACCCGAAATTCGTTGTGGCGCATGTTCGCGCCACTGGTTCGCAGCACGTACGCAAAGTTATCGGGCAGGCGCAATTGTTTGCGGTTGTCCATGCACATGCCGACCAGCAATTCGGCTTTTTCAAAACGGTCAAAATCGCGGTTTAAGTTGTGATACTCGAGCAGGTGTCCAACGGG
>JANLWR010000451.1:0-2802 GCA_031364625.1 Deinococcales bacterium
AAAGTTTTACCACGACACTGTTGCCGAACTTGGACGCGAACGCGCCAGTGCCGCGTACCGATTGACCATGCTCGAGATGAACCGCATGACCGAACAAACCCCGACAGCAATTCGCCGTGTGGGTAGCTTGCGCATTGCCACCAGCAATAGTGAACTCGAGGATTGCAAGTTGCAAATGGCGGCAATGCAAGCCGATGGTTTGCCCGTGACTTGGTATTCGGGTTTAGAGGGCGAGGGTTTATTGATCGAAACCGATGGTGCATTTAACCCACTTGAACGGTGTCGCTTACTGGCAAAACAAGCTATCAACGTTGGGGCGCAATTGTTTGAAAACTCGAGTGTGACCAGTTTGGCGGGAAATGAAGTTCGTACCCAAGATGCCGTCATTCGCTGCAAAAAAGTGATTGTTGCCGTCGATGGCAAGCTCGAGATTTTATTGCCCGAATTGACGGGTCGGGTTCGCACGGCACGGCTTCAAATGATTGCCAGTGCCCCGACCAACGAAGTGAACTTGCCGCGCCCAATTTATGCCCGTTGGGGTTACGAATACTGGCAGCAACTCCCCAATGGCAGTGTCAGCTTGGGAGGCTTCCGTGACTCTGCCCTCGAGCAAGAATGGACGACCAGCAACCAACCAGATCAACCGATTCAAGGGTTGCTCGAGCATTTCATGCGCGAAAAAATCGGTGTGAAAAACGCGCCAATCACGCACCGTTGGGCGGCAAGCGTCAGTTACTCGAGGACTACCTTGCCAGTGCTTGCAGAAGTCCGCGAAAACCTTTGGGCGATAGGTGGTTACAGCGGCACGGGCAACGTGGTTGGAGCGGCACTTGGAAGGATTGTTGCGGAATTGGCAGTCAATGGCTCGAGCGAGAATGCGGCAGTTTTTAAAGATTGACCGTTTTGGTGTTTTTGGTTGGGCGTTTTCCTATGGGCGAACTCGAGGTGGCAAGCAGTGAAATCTTAAAGCTTTAATCTCGAGATTGCATCAGAGCATTTGAAATCAATGAGAATCTGAATACTTGTGACAGACAATAAATGAATGTATTTTTATAGATCGATGAGAATTTTCTCTCATGGTTCTTAGACCGAAAAAAGTTTTGCTGTTTTGACCAGAGGAAAATCAAAACCTTGGGTATTGTGTAAACGATTACGCAGTGTATTGCTTTTCATGGTTTCAACACTGCTTTTGTACCTCGAGCAACCTTTCATGACCCATTCAAACCAGACTGACTAATTCAAAGATACTCGCCGCCCAGCAAGACTGGGCGGTTGGAGGTTCAATGCGAAAATTAATATCAATCCTAGTGCTCAGTGCCAGTCTCGCCTTGGCAGCACCCAGCAGCGTCGTCGTGCAATCGGGCGACACCCTCGGCAGCATCGCCGCACGGAATGGCGTCAGCGTTCAAGCGCTTTTAAAAGCCAACAACTTAAACGCCGCAAGCACCCTCAAAATTGGGCAAGTCCTAACCATTCCAGGTGGCTCGAGCAATCAAAAAATGGGCAGCATTACGGTGCAATCGGGCGACACGCTTGGATCAATTGCCAAACGCTACGGCGTCAGTGTTGCCACGCTCAAGTCAATCAACGTTTTGAATGGCGATAGTGTTTCGGTGGGTCAAGTCTTGCGACTTTCAGGCGGACGCGTCAAACCAAGCAACTCTGCGACCAGTAACCAAAAAGCAAAATCGGGAATAGTCACTGTGCAACCCGGCGATACCCTGGGCGAGATTGCCCAAACCAACAACACCACGGTTGCCGCATTAAAATCACTGAACAACCTCTCGAGCAACAACCTCAAATTGGGGCAAGTGCTCAAAATTGCAGGTTCGAGCAACACAACCAAAAGCTCGAGCGACAGCATTGAAAAATCGTCAACTGTCACGGTCAAGGCGGGCGATACCTTGGGCGAAATTGCCCAAGCCAACAACCTCAGCGTTGCCAAACTCAAAGCCTTAAATGGGCTTTCGGGTAACAACCTCAAGTTAGGTCAGGTTCTTAAAGTCTCTGGCTCGAGTCAGAACACGTCAAACTCAAGTATCAAATCCACCACGACCTCGAGCAACACCTCAAAATTTACGGTCACGGTCAAAGCGGGCGACAGTCTAAGCAAAATTGCACTAGCCAACGACACCACCATTGCCGCACTTCGCAGCCTCAACAACCTCCCGAGCGACGACCTCAAGCTTGGGCAAGTGCTTAAAATTCCTGGTTTCAAACCAGCAAACTCGAGTGTCAAAACCACAATCGCCAAAACGCCCAATGTTCCAGCCGCCATCAAAGTTCAAAAGGGCGACAGTTTGAGCAAAATTGCCAAACAATACGGTTTGAGCATCGACGCCTTGCGCAAACTCAATGACCTCAAATCCGATGATCTGGCACTGGGACAAACTCTAAAATTGAAAGCACCAGTCGTTGCCAAAAGCAGCAAACCACAAAAGCCATCCTCGAAGGTAACAACAAAAGCGAGCACGGCAAAAACCGATAAGCCACTGGCGACAAACAATCAAACCAAACCCGCAATCTCGGGCAAACCAAGTGCAACCAGCAAAGTCAGCTCGAGTACGACAACCAGCAAAACAACGACCAACCAAGTCAATAAACCAGTGGTAATCACAACCACCGCCAAAAAACCAGAAGTTGCCAAAACCAACCCAAATAAACCCGCCACAAATCAAAAACCAAACCCAGTCAAATCAGCAAGCTATTCACTGAAACCAACAATTGCCGCAAAAGACGCCCCAAAACCAGTGCCTGTTGCCCTCAAGCCAACACCCGTTAAACCAGTGCCAACCACCACAA
>JANLWR010000546.1:0-4633 GCA_031364625.1 Deinococcales bacterium
CAAGCCAACGGTGGCACGTATCAGGAGGTCGTGTTTGAGAACAGTGCTCACGCGCCGTTTCTCGAGGAGCAAGAGCGGTTTCTTGGATTGTTTTCAGAGCATGTGAAGAACTCAAATTAGAAATCCTGAAAGACCCTAAAAGATGTGGTTGATCTTTGTACGATACTCGAAATTGATTTCAAAATCTCAAAACCGTAGGGTGCGCCGTGCGCCGTGCGCACAAACACGTGCTTGAAGGTGCGTATGGCGCACCCTACCAAAATCTAGCAAAGCAATAGAACTATCAAATCGAAACTCGTTTAGAAGGTTGATGGCTTTTATTTCATGACCACATTTTTTCAAACTTTTTTGAATGGACTTTTGCAAAGCGGCATTTACGCGCTGGTCGCCTCGGGTTTGGCATTGTCGGTTGGCGTGGTTGGCATCGTGAACTTCGCACACGGCGAGTTTTTGATGGTCGGAGCATTTATCGCGTATGCGCTGCTTGCCGCCTTCGGACTTGACCCGATCATCAGCCTGATCCCAACCGCCATTATTCTGTTTGCCTTCGGTGCGCTGGTCTACCGCTCGAGCCTGCGGCATGTGCTCAAAGCCCCAGAACTCAATCAAATGCTCCTGACCTTCGGCATTGGCATTGTGCTGACCAACATGGCGCTGCAAATTTACGGCAGCACACCCCGCACCATGAACGTCGCGTATCAAGGCTCGAGTTTGCAATTTGCGGGTCTGAGCATCGGTTTGGCTCGAGGTGGGGCGTTTGTGCTGGCTGCCGCGATTCTGGCTGGTTTGTACTGGGTTCTGGGGCGTACCCGCACGGGCAAAGCCATGCAGGCGGTGGCACAAAACCGTGTCGGCGCGACCTTGATCGGTCTCGAGGTGGATCGTTTGTACCTGATCGCTTTTGGTGTCTCGAGTGCGTTGGCGGGTGTGGCGGGTGTGATGGTGAGCGTGTTGTTGTACGCCAGTCCTTATGTGGGTTTGGTATTCACGCTCAAAGCCTTTGCGATTATTGTCATGGCGGGGCTTGGTAATTTGCGGGCGGTTATTCCCGCCGCGTTTGTGCTCGGGCTTGCCGAGGCTTACGTGCAAACCTATGTGCCCGACGGTGGCGGTTGGGCAGAGGCGGTCTTTTTTGCCTTGATTTTTGTCTCCTTGGTGTGGCGTTCCTGGAGAATCCGATGAATTTCGTTTCTCGAGGTTGGGGATGGTCGTTGTTGCTTTTGGCGCTGGCTTTTCCGTTCATTCCCTTTGGTGATCGCACGCAGTTTGTGCAGCAAATCGCGGTTTTTGTGCTCTCGAGCGCAACCTTAGCACTCTCTTGGGATGTGCTGGCTCGAACTGGGCAGTTGTCCTTGGCTCATGCCGCGTTTTATGGTTTGGGCGCGTACAGTTACGCCTTGCTCGCCACGGCTGGCGTGCCGCAAATACTGGCGTTCTTGGCGGCGGGTGTAATTGCGGCGCTTGCAAGCTTGTTGCTTGGGGCTGTGACCATGCGCTTGCAGGGCATGTATTTTGCCATTGCCACGCTCGCCTTTGCCGAGGTGATTAAAACGATTGTCAACCAATTAAGTTTCACGGGTGGACCCCAAGGTTATCTCGTTCCGGCGCTGCTGGGCGGTGATTTTCTGGGTGTGTACTACCTGGGTTTGGGCGTGCTGGTGGTCTTGATTCTGATCTCGAGTTTTATTTTGCGCTCTAAATTGGGTTTTGCGTTTACCGCCATTCGTCAGGGCGAGTTGGTGGCGCGGGTGCTGGGCGTGGATGTCACACGTTACAAGTTGCTGGCGTTTGTGATCTCGAGTTTTTTTGTGGGTTTAACTGGGGCGTTTGTGGCGGGTAAAACCTTTTACATCACGCCACCGTCGGCATTTGACACGGGCGTGTCGGTGGTGGCGTTGGTCATGCCAATCTTTGGTGGTTTGTACTCGAGCGCCGGTCCTGTGCTGGCGGCGGTGATCTTGCGGGTGCTCGAGGAGGTCTTAAAACTGGTCGCACCGTCGGCGTATCTGATTGCCTACGGCGCAATTCTGGTGCTTTCGATTCTGTACTTGCCCAAAGGCATTTTGGGCTTGCTCGAGCGCTTCAGGGGGCGCAAATGACCAGCGTTCTTGAAGCGAGGGGTTTGACCAAACGCTTTGGGGGTTTGGTTGCCGTTAACAACGTCAGTTTTTCCCTCGAGCCTGGAGAAATTCTGGCGGTGATTGGACCGAACGGCGCGGGCAAAACGACCTTGCTGAATCTGCTGTCTGGGGTTTACCGTCCAGATGCCGGGCAATTGTTTTTAAACGCTACCGATGTCAGCGCCAAACCGCCCGAATACCGTTGCCAGCAGGGGCTTGGGCGTGCCTTTCAGATCGCGCAACCGTTTTTAGAGATGACCGTGCTCGAGAATGTCGCGGTCGGCGCGATGTTCGGGGCGAAACTGAATTTAGGTGATGCCACCAGCCGCGCCGAAGAGGTGCTCGAGTTGACGGGTTTGAGTCCCAAACGCGACGAACCGGCGCATAACCTCTCACTTCTCGAGGACAAACGCCTCGAGATGGCTCGGGCGATTGCCACCAACCCCAAGGTTTTGATGCTCGATGAGGTGATGGCGGGATTGCGCCCCACCGAAGCCAAAGAAGCCGTTGGTCTGGTCAAACGCGTGCGCGATACTGGGGTCAGCGTGTTGTTTATTGAACACGTCATGCCCGTGGTGCGTGACCTCGCCGACCGAGTGATCGTGGTGGATTACGGCGAGGTCATCGCCAGTGGTCGGTATCATGAGGTCACCAGCAACCAGCGCGTGATCGAAGCCTACCTCGGGCGCGACGATCTCGAGGAAGATGGTGCCGCATGAACGCCCTCGCCCTCGAGCATCTGCATGCGGGTTACGGCAAGGTGCAAGTCTTGTGGGACATCAGTTTACATGTTGCGGAGGGCGAATTTGTCACGGTGGTCGGCGCGAACGGCGCTGGCAAAACCACCACGCTGCGCACCGTCTCGAGCGCGATTCGTGCCACTGCGGGCAGCATTGGGTTGTTCGGTCAGGACATCACCAACCACTCGAGCACCGAAATCGTGCGGGCGGGACTGGCGCACGTTCCCGAAGGGCGGCAATTGTTCCCGCTGATGAGCATCGAGGACAACCTCGAGCTTGGCGCGAGTCCGCGTGAAAGCGCCTGGAAAGCCAGGGAACAAACCCGCGACCGCATGTTCAAGCTTTTCCCACGGCTCGAGGAGCGCCGCAAGCAACTGGCGGGCACGCTTTCGGGCGGCGAGCAGCAGATGGTGGCGATTGCCCGGGCGCTCATGGCGCAACCCAAAATTATTTTGGTGGACGAACCAAGCCTGGGTTTGTCACCGATCATGACCCAGACCGTGTTTCGTGCCCTGCGTGAAGTGAACCGCGCTGGGGTCAGCATTTTGCTGGTCGAACAGAACGTGCGTCAAAGTCTGGCGCTGGCGCACCGCGCTTACGTGCTCGAGGATGGGCGGGTCGTGCAGGAGGGCACGGGCAAGGCACTGCTCGAGGACCCTCGGGTGCGTGAGGCGTATCTGGCTCTCTAAATTACGGGTTGTTATACGAATTCCGATAAATTCCCCCAGGAACTTATCCGCCCAAAGGGCGTAGGAACAGCTACGGATTCCGTGATAAGCGCAATATTTGCGCAAGCTTTTATGAAGTGAATAAACGGAATCCGTATTGCCTTCCAAATCCGAAATTCTGGCTCGAGTTTGATTGGCGTGCAAACACGCGATACTCGAGGTCTTTGAACAGCTTGCAGCTTTGAAGTCTTGGGATTCTTTGTGGCGGGGTGGGAGGATTGAAGGCTCAAGCCTCAAAAAATCAGATCAAGCCATTCAGGTAACGGGCTGCCAGGGCAAAACCTTCCTCGGGGGCAAATGCCGCGTCTTCGTGTTCAATCGAAAGCACGTCATTGTAGCCGTTCAAGCGCAAGGCGGTGATGAACTCGCCCCAGCGAAACCGTCCAAAACCTGGCAGCACATACCGCCACCAACCATCGCCACCATAACCAACCCGCAATCGTTTAGATTCGTTGACCGAAACATCTTTGGCATGAACATGGAAAATGCGTGTCCGAAATTCTTGAATTGCAGGCAGCACATCAATGCCTTGCCAGTCGAGGTGCGAAGGGTCAAAATTAAGTCCAAAATGCGCGTCGGGCAAAACCTCGAAGATCAAACGCCAATGCTCGAGGTGCTGAATGTTGGTGGCGTACCAGTTTTCAAGCGCGATTTTTACGCCCTGATCGGCAGCAAGCTCCAGCACCGATTGAAACGCGCCAGGGACATCCTCGAGAATCGTTTTTTCTTTGGACTTGCCTGGCGTGGGCATTCCAGCCAAAGTACACACCACCTTCACGTCAAGCTTTACCGCCAGCCGAATGGCATCCTCAAGCGCTTGGCGGTCTTGATTCATGACCTCATCCGAAGCACCTGTCAACTTCCCATACGATGCCAAGCTCGAGATTCTCATGCCATGCCGATCCAGTAAGGCTTTCAAGTTTTTGATTTGGGCATCGCTGACCTTCGAGGCATCAAGGTGCGAACCAGAACGGACATCAATCTCGAGCGCCATGATGTTCTGCGAAGCCGCCCAAGGGATCAGTGTCTCGAGCGGTTGGGTTCG
>JANLWR010000550.1:0-3709 GCA_031364625.1 Deinococcales bacterium
GTCAATCTTGAGTTTTGGTTTCAGAAAATCACAGGAACTACGGGTAAACAGGAAACATATTTTGCTATTAAAATTGAAAGATTAGGCAGTGTTGCCGTTCAAGTCAGATTAGTTAGCCCAAGTAAGGCAAATTTAATACAAGGAAATCTTAAAAGAGTTATTTCTTTAGCTCAAAACAAAGGATTCCAACGTATGTATGGTAGATCAAATTTTACAGCAACAATTTCTTCAATACAAACTGGATCATTAAAGTCATCTTACGGAATTACTCAGTGGCATTTATTGATACCTCCAACTTCGGAACTCACAGACCCTAGTATTTTTGACTATCCGGGAAAGCAAATCAACTATGGTTCTGGTTATACTCCGATACCCAATAATTCATTACCAACAACAACTAACATTACTACGCTCACTTCTGTTGTGACAAGTGACCCTTTAAATTTCTCTCAAACGGCAGGCGTAACCACCTCTACGAATGCCTTGGGTGCAACGATTAAATTGCTCCCAGAATCTGCCATAGATGGTTTGGTTAGTCCTTTTAAAATGATTTCACCTCTTCAATCCAAAGGTGTTTATTCTGTCGTAAATTATAGCGTTGGCAACTCTGGACGTGCAGCACTTAATTTTAAGATTGGCAATGTTCCTGCTTGGATTGTAACAGACCCAACACAAATCGGAAAAGTCCCTGCTTCTGGCGCAAATGCCGTGAAATTTCAAGTCAAATCTGGTGCAAGTGGCTGTCCAAAAGCCCCATTTACAGGTTTAGCAAGACCACTGTATCGATTATTTGATTTGCAAGATACAAAAGTGTTGCCTACATCCACAAACGACCCTTCAATGGCAAGTAGTCAAACTGTAGCTACCGAACCCAAAGATGCGATTCTTGATGGCAGTAACCTTGATCGTACTGCAACTTTTCATACCTTGGCAGTGTGTGCGACTGCGGAACTTGCGAATTTTGATACATCCGCAATTGCTTGGACTCCAGGCGTTGTTGCTGCCGAAAAAACATTGACGTTTAAGAACGGTGGCGGTCCACAAAAATCAGAACTCGAGGCAATAAAGAAATTCGTTGGCAGTACCGAAAATGCGTTCACACCAGCCGAAATCACTCAGATCAAAGGCTTCACGGATTTAGATTACGAATTGACCGTCACAACAATTGGCGCGAATCCAGGTGGGTCAACTTTGACAGCTACAGTGAATGGCAAAACGACGGGCTTGTTAGCGGCAAAAGACACAGCAACTATCAAATTAACGGCTGTTTGTAAAGGCGCTGGAAATCCTCAGTTTCAGGTCAAATTGAATGCCAAAAATGAACCTGATCCTGACATGCGAATAAAAACTGTTGACGTAACGCTGACTTGTACGCCAGCAAAACCCAAACCTGTCATCACACCGCCTTCGGGTCTTACCATCACCGCTCCTGTTGGTAGCACCGCAACAGGTTCTTTCACGCTCGAGAATGCTGGCGATGTTGACAGCACCTTGGATTACATCGTCTACCGCCCTGGACAAACTGCAAGCGTTCAAGTCGCTGCAAGCACTCCAATTACAACTCGAGCTTTGCCGCCAGGTTCTGGTTTCCCAAGCCCAATTGGTTCTGTGGATGCAAGGTTTACTTCGCCTTCTGAAACCACGGGTTCATTGTTGAAAGTCAGTGCGACCACGACTGCCAGCACCACCGTTCCCGTCAGTGCAACGTGTTCAACTGTTGGTAGTTTCTCGAGCGTGGTTGAAGTCACGTATGCCACTGGGGATTTAACGCCAACTGGAACTCCTGTTTTTGCCTCAAGTGATGTGACCGTAAACGTGACTTGCACTGGCGCAACTTATTCTGGCGATCAAGGTGGCGGCAGCATAGACCTGACCGCCAAAGTAGGCGAAACCGTCACCTCGAGCGCCATCAATTACTCCAACACAGGCATTGGAAGCTCGAGCGACCCTGCAACCTTAACCACCAGCATTTCCACGAACGCCGCGTGGCTTACTGTTACCCCGTCCTCCTCGAGTGTTGCACCTGGGAATGGCTCGAGTTTTGTGATTACGGCTTCTTGCATAGGGTTGGCGGCAGGAACATATTCGGGTGTGGTGAGTTTGAGTACGAATACTGGTAAGACTTTTAGCTGGACGGTAAATTTAACTTGTGCGGGAAGCCCTAAAATTGCTGTAATTCCAACTTCACTGAACCTCAAGACAAAAGTAAACTTGAGTGTCTCGAGTTCATTTGTTGTTCAAAACAACGGCGATGCAAACCTTTCTGCAAGTATCGATCAAGGAGAATGGACTTCGGCTGTACCTAATTTCTTAACTGGACAGAATGTGGTTGCTCCGCAGTCGAGTCAGGTCATTAATGTGACTGCGTGGTGCGGGCGAATTATTGAGACTCGAACGGACAACCTTAGAATTACAAGTAATGATCCAAATACCCCCATACTGGATATTCCTGTGACCATAACGTGTACTGACATTGTGCTTTCAGGTCCAACTTCGATCAAATTCGCCTCGAGCAACCCAAGTTGGAGTGGACCAGGCAATGCCATTGTTCCAATTCAGAATTTAAGTCAAGAACCAGCAACGTATACCGCAACCCTAAATGGTATGCCTCGAGTAAACATTGTTGGTGGGGCTACGGGAACGATTGCGGCGAATGGGGTGGCGCAAATTGATTTAGAGGCAATTTGTCCAGAAAGTACGATTTTCCCTGCGGGTGGCGTGAGTGGCATACTTGATATTCTTGTTGACGGGGTTGTTAAAACAAGCGTTGCCATCAGTCACAGTTGTGAGGGAGTGACACTCGCCGCCATTGTAAGTCTTACAAATCTTGATTGTGGAGTATCTGCAAGTGTAAGCACTGGTATACCTCATCTGGAATTAGGGTGGTTTGGACTTGGCAATGGATATTCAAATTTGATTACAGTTCGTGGGTCTTGTTTGGATCACAATGTTGAATTGCCTGAAGCTATTGCAAGAGGAAAAGCCGATGCAGATGCTCATTTATTTGTGCCTGCCGAACAATGGGAAAGCCCTTGTCGAAATGCTTATGCAATTCAAGATCCGATTTTGCCGTGTCGTAGAGAAACCTGGGCAAGTGCGAAAGCCAGACTTACGGCACTTGGTTTCCAATGATCTTGCCTCTTAAGCCGTAGTTTCGTAAAGCTTGAGAAACCCTTCAAAACCCATCAGCATTCCAGAATCTCGAGCCTTCAAAAGCTCGAGATTTTCTCTTTCTAAACCCTTCAACCCTCATCATTCGCCCCTGAAATCCAGGCTCGAGTGCGGTACGCTAACCCCATGAGCGCTACTGCACTTTCAAACCCCATCCCAAATGCTTTGCTCGAGGCGTTAAAAGCCGTACTGGGCAGCAAATTGCATACCAACCCCACGGAAATGCTCTTGTACCGTTACGATGCCATCGCTCAAGGTCCTGCGCCCGTGGCGGTGGTGATTGCCGAAAGCACTGAGGATGTGGCAAACACCTTAAAACTCTGCAATGCCTACAAGATTCCGGTTGTGCCGCGTGGAGGCTCGAGCGGTTTGTCTGGCGGGGCTGTGCCTGTTGGCGCGTGCATCATGGTTGCGACCAACAAAATGACCAAACTCGAGGTTGATGAATTGGCACGGACGGCGACGGTGCAACCTGGGGTGATTACCGATGCGATCAGCGCCAAAGCCAAAAGTTTTGGGTTGTATTACCCGCCAGACC
>JANLWR010000522.1:0-2616 GCA_031364625.1 Deinococcales bacterium
GCAAAAACCCAAACCGAAATGGGTTTGGGTCTAAAATCTTTGACGAAAAAAGCTGTTTAACGTCGTCCGTAACGCAGAATTGTTAATTTCACTTGGCGTTTGCCCCAACGCATTGCCGTGCTTCGGCTGTGAAACCAAACATCGACGGTTCTCGAGATTCGGGTATTCATGGTGTCTTCGACAATGAAGACCACGCCTTGCAGCATACTGTTAAAGCGTCCGCGCCCAGCACCAGAACCGAGTGCGCCCATGTCTTCAAGGCGAACCTGCGAACCGTAAGGAATGCTGCGCAACATGTCGCGGCTGAGGGCGATGACGCCAAAGCGGGTTCGTGCACCGGTGGCAGTCACTCGAGGGCTGGAATCGGTTTGACTGACCGAACTGTTGTAACCCGTGGACTTTAAGAAGTAACTCGGTCCTGAGCGGGTCGATAGGGTGCTGACCCTTGAAGAGGTTGTGATTCTGGGTTTTGTTTTGGGTTTTGCCACAGCTTTGACCCTTGGTTTTGGGGCTGTGCTGGGTTTTTTGGTACTTGCGGTTGTGGTACTGGGCATAAGGCTCGAGGTGCTTGGCTTGCTGTTGCTTGCGGCACTGGAAGGCTTGGCTGCCGAAGCAACGCTTGTGTTGCTGGAAACGGCGGTGGTACTCGAGGTTCGGGCACTGATGGCGGCGGGTGGGTTGTCGGGCAACGAGGACGGCAATGGCGTACTCGAGGTGATGGCGCTGGGCGGGTTGCCGCCGAGCACACTGAGGGCTTGGAAACGCAGGGGCAGAGGCACTTGCAATGGGGCTGGCAGGGCAAGGTTGTTGGAAAGCAAAGTTCCGTCCAGGTCTTCAATTTGTCCTGTGGCACTTTGCGCGAGGCTGTTCCAGCTTGCGCCCATGATGGTTAGCGTAGATACCGTAATCAGTACACGCCAAAAGTTCTGTCTTGTCATTCTCGAGCACCTCCTTGGTGGGCGTTTAAACTTCACGCCATGAGGTCGAGCAATAAAAAAAGCTGTTGGCAACGTATTTCGTTGCCTTCGAGCGCTCCCAGAGATTAGACGTGGTCTTTAAGGGTTTGATGAGTTTTAATCTGATGTTTTCTCATGGGGGCACATTCTGTTGCTTAAACCCAACCTCAAAATGACTAAATCGTCCCAGTCTTAAGGCTTCTGTCACCATGAGAGAAGTGCCAAGACGGCTGACCAAATTCTCATGCTTAACATTCGAGAATTTACCCCCAGGAAATGTAGGTTGGCTCACATGTACTACTAGATATAGTTTTATAGCGCGATAAATCCCCGAAAAAACCCATCAACTGGTAGCAAATAGACCAAACCCTAAAGTCTTCGACAAATCTTCAAAAAATATGATCGAAAACCGAACGAAAACCGCGCACAATAAATCAACAGGGACAGAACCTCGAGTGCATGACAAATATCACCCGCAGCAAATGACGAAGCACACTGTCACCCGCAGCCATCAGAACCTAAAATCAAGCCATTCAAAACCTCGAGAATAGATACTCGAACATCAGCGGAGGAAAGACCATGACAACAACAAACCAAAACCCAAACTCACAACGCCTCGGCTACATCCTGATCGGCATCGCCGCACTATTAACCATCAGCCTGATTGCAGGCGACGACGCAGGTTGGCTGGTCATCGCCGCGATAGCCGCCGGCTTTCTGTACTTCTACCGCGAAAACCGCCTTCCAGGGCTTGCCGTTCCAGGAGGAATTCTGGCAGGCATCAGTGCTGGAATCGTGCTCGATAGCGTCTTTGGTTTTGACACCGCATTCTTGATCGGACTGGCAGGCGGTTTTTACCTCATCACCCGCCTCGAGCCAAAACGCCACGCCTGGGCAATCTATCCTGCATACGCCCTGATCGGGATAGTGCTGCTCAACTTTGTCGCAGGTTCACCGTGGGTCTTTATTCTTGGCATGTTTGCGCTCGGCATTTACTTTCTCAACCGCAACAAAACAAACAGCATCTCGAGCAGCCCAGCAAACATTGAAGTCAGTGTCCGTAGCGTCGAAACAATCATCCCAACCGTTGAAGCCCCAAGCTCGAGCAATTTTCACACCGCACTGGCACGCCTAGACCGCCTGAAAGCATGGCGCGGCAACATTGCAGCCCAAAACCAAATTCCAGTTCAAGATGTTCTCTCGGACGCCCAACTCGAGCACCTGGCACACGCCCCAGTCAGCACGCTCGAAGGTTTGCAAGACACGCTCGAGATTGCCCAACTGGTGAAATACGGACAGGCGCTGCTGGCAATCTTGCAATAAATTTTAGGATACTTGACATGAAGTGAACTTCACATTCCATGATAGAACTCGAGCATCACAGGAGGTCATCATGAACGCTGCGAAATTGGACAAACTCAGCCAGGAACTTTTTATCAAACGTACCGAAAAATACGCCTGGTATTTTGAAAATGATCCTGAAATGCAGGGCATGTTTGCGCTCTTGGCTGGAACAGAACAAAACGCTCGAGCTTTTATGGACATTAAAGGCGTTGGGATTGGCGCGTTCAGCAAGATGGTCAACCTACCCATTTCAACGGTTCGGCATTATGTGCGGCTTGGTTTGATCGAACCGTGGTTGGTTGAAACCCGATATCGT
>JANLWR010000538.1:0-2014 GCA_031364625.1 Deinococcales bacterium
GTGTGGGATTGGATTTCTTGCGTCGGTTGTTCTTGAATCCCAGGCTTGATTTGGTCGTGTGGGACAAGGTTATTCATGTTTTGTCCTGTACTTAGGATTTGTTATGGGTCTTTATTGGTTATGGGTCTTTCAGGTATTTAAGTCAGGAGAGTTATAATGAGATTACTAGGAATCGAAGCTTTAGTTATGACTTTGATACTATTTATCAATAGTAGCCAAATTGATAAAATACCCTTATCGCAAGTTACTTTGACTTCGGCAACTAACCAGTGGAAACTTTACGCGTCGTGCAAAGAGCAAGTAAGTCAGATAGATACTAATAAAAATTTGTCTTTGGCTTCTTGTTTAACAGGGAATGTATTTCATGTTGATGGACCTCAGCTTTTGCAGGTTGTGACTAAATATGTTTGTGCTTCGTCAGACCGTCGAGGTTCTATTGTTTTTACGGTGAACCCACCAAAACTTGCCACTGCGTTAAACGCAATTGTGGTCAAAAAACTACAAAAGCCAGAAACATCGAAAAAAGATCGTGATTGGATGCAACCAATCGCAAAAGAATATTTGGAATCGCTTCAACGTGGATCACGGATGTTTCCACTCTTGCTTCGGAAAATTATTGTTGCTCTTGAAAAGGATAGTAAAACAAGCTCAACACAGCATAAGCGTTCAGAGAAAGTGCAGAAATCGTTGATTATTCCAGCGGGATGTAAGTTCCGTAGATCAGAGTCGGATACAAGAAGGATTGTTGCAATATCATATGAAGTGATTCAAAGGTTCTCCCAGATGCATTGGCGCAGGGTGACTGATATGATTGCTAGAGCGAATAAGATAGTCGATGTCGAAGCTGCAAAGCTTATCATTCCTCGATTTGTTCTGTCCGCCAGCACTGTGGACTCAGTTTCTCGTATTTATGGAGTCACTGCACCAGGCAATGGGACGTATCCCAAAGATTTCGTAGAAATTGATATTGCTATGAACAATTCGAAATACAGCAGGTTTGCTGTGCCTTTAACAGAACTACCGGGTTCAGCATTAAAATTTCTTGGAGAACAGAGTGCTGTTCTTAATAGCCAAATAAAAAAGGTTATTAGTGCCATTAAGGAAGGACAAAGTACGACAGTTATCTCCGTACCTCCTGATTCTATCCGCGTTTTTTCAAACACCTTTTGGGTGGAGCATGTTATCTGGCAAATTGCTTTCCGCGAAGTGCTTCTAAATGAAGGTATCAGTCTAGACCAGAGCCAGTACCAAACATATGGTCTGAGCTAAAGAGGATGTAATGCGTAAAAAGAGTTTTCAGATTTTGAAGTCTAAAAGCAGACTAACTTGTCAAGCCATAATTGTAATTCAGTTTTGCTACAATGCCACCATGAACACCCACCTCGAGTTATTGTAAAAAAGGACAACCATGCCAAGCATTACCTTAAACGCTCATTTTGACGGTCAGCAAATCACACTGGACGAACCTTTCGAGATTCCATCCAACGCAAAATTGCTGGTCACAGTCTTGGAAACCCCCGATCTCGAGCGGGACGAGTGGACAGGGTTTTCTTTGCGTAATTTTGCTCGAGCTTACTCGGACAATGAACCAGAATATCCTGTGTCTGCGCTGAAAGAAGTCAACCCAGAGTATGCGCGAAGCTGAAATTGTGCTTGTGTCACTGCCTCAAGCGAACGGTCAAGTCAAAAATCGTCCAGCGTTGTTCTTGCGGGAAATGCCGCCTTTCAATGACGCTTTGTTGTGCGGTATCAGCACGCAATTGTTTCGAGAAGTCAAAGGTTTTGATGAGGTCATAACGCCGTCTGACGAGGATTTTGCCTCGAGTGGCTTGGTGTCAGCTTCAGTGATTCGGCTTGGATTCTTGTCGGTTGTTCCGCACAATCAATTGCTTGGCAGCATTGGTTTTGTTTCTGCGGTACGGCACAAACGGCTGTTGAAGAATTTAGGCGAGTATTTGGTGAAAGTGTAAAATCTCGAGCGACCGAATTTGGTGTTGCACCACTTCACGTTTCA
>JANLWR010000572.1:0-4034 GCA_031364625.1 Deinococcales bacterium
GTTGGAAGCACCCCGAAAACCGCAACTCAAACCACTTCGTCGGGAATTGACAGCAAAACCGTCAAGATTTTTTACAGGGTGACCGATACGGACGGTCTTAATTACGGCGTTGGTTTCAACAACGTCAGCGCTGAAACGCTAGACTCGGCAACAGTAGTCAGCAATGATCCGAATAATCCTCGAGCGGTGGTTGTGGTCAACAACACGTTGACCAAATGTGCTGGCGTGGTTTCTGGTGAGGGCTGCTTTCAAATCGTGACTGATGCAGCATCTGCCACCAGCATCAGTGGCACAATCAGCTTTAAACTTGATGGTACGCCATTGACTTTGAATTACAGTGCGACCTTTGCCAAACCACCAGTGCCAACCTCGGCTACCGTTGTTACCACTGAAGGTATTGATAACCTGAATTTTAAAGTGTACTTTTCTGTCAAAACGGCAGGTAATCAGGTGTATAACGTCAATAAAGCAGGTTTGACCGACATTGTTATTCCCACCGTGAACCAATCCAGTGCTTCAACGGTTCTAACTCGAGCCGTGGTTGTAACGCCAGTCACGGGTGCTGTTGCCTGTGATGCTTTAAACGCGGGTCAGGGTTGTTTTCAAATAACAATTGGCAGTCGTCCAAGTGGAACTCAGACGGCGGCTGGTACAGTCAGTTTCAAGCTGGATGGCACAGCGTTGAGTTTATCGTTCATCCATACTTTCCCAAACGTTCAACCTTAAACCCGCCACTCGAGCCTCAATCAAAAAGACGGGCACAATGCCCGTCTTTTTGCTGTGCCCGTCTTTTTACATGCCGTCCATCACAGATCGTTTCTCGAGGTGCCGTGCAAGGCGTTCGGGGGTGGCGAAGTACTTGCGTTCACCGGTGGACAGGTCGGTCACGCTGGCACGCCAGACTTGCCCTTGGGGTCTGGGTTCCCACCAGACGCGAACAAGGTATGAGGCTCGAGTGGTGGTGGTGGCAGAATCCATGAGTTTAGCTTGCCACAATCAGCGTCACAGCATCGTCAAAAAGTTGGTTTTTCGTGTCCTGACAGGGTTCTGTAAGCAATCCCTGGTTTGCTGATCTGCCAAAAAGACCGCAGGTGTTCGGGAATGTTGGCATAAACGCTTTCCAAGGTACGAATCGCCAGTTTGGTATCCCTAATGCCTTGCGCGGCTCGCCAGGTGATCTCGAGGTTTGGCAGTAAAATGGAGAGTTCCAAAGCGGCATTAAAGTATTTTGCTTCGCCCGCCAGGGCGCTGTACAGGTGAGCGTAACTAAGTTGCTCGAGCATTCCGTGTTGCCTCGCCAGGGATTTGAGTTCGCTGGCGTGTTGCAGTGCAAGTTTTGGTTGACCAAGATGCAGGGCGACCTCACTACAAGCCCGCAAGGTCAGTGCCAGTGCAAAAGTATGATGTGATTCGCGTGCCATGTTGATTGCCGAAGCGATGGTGGTTTCTGGGTTTTGATTTAAGGCACTTTCGATCACGGCTTTGGTGGCGGTGGTATACGCTTTCGCGCCAGGCTCGAACCAGCGCTTTATTGAATCATCAATCAACGCCAAAGCGCTAACGTAATCGCCGCACAGGTAACGGATGCAGGCTTTTTGATGGACTGCATCGGCAAGGTTGCTGGTGTTGCCCGCCAATTCCTCGAGTTCGACTGCCAGGTCAATGTCTTTGATCGATTTATTCAGTTCACCCATGCTGATGTGCAGGCTGCTTCTGGACAAATAAATTGCTACGGCTTGTAAGGGCTGGTCGGTTTCGCATAAACCAATGGCTTGATTGTATTTTTGTTCGGCTTCGTGAAAGCGCCCCAGCGTCCAAAGCCCAATTCCTTCGAGGTTGAGAAACCGAGCGCGTTTAAAATCGGGCAGTTCGCGGGTTTGAACACTGTGTGCCAACTCGAGCATCTGCGAGAAATCGCCAACGTGCCAGGCGGTGATGGCGCGTCCAAACAGGGCGTCGGTACTTTCTGGACTGGCAGCCGTAAATTCGAGGCTGGCGGCTTCAAAATCCCCCAGCATCATGAGGCTAAAACCGAGTTGTTCGTGGGCGACAAATTCGGTGCTCTGGGTTAAATCCTGCATCGCCAAACGCGTGATTTTGGCAGCCTCGGCGGGTCGCGCCAGTTCGATCAATGCGCCAGACAACGCCAGGTTCGCCCGCCTTTCAAGGTCGGGTCGTTTCAGTTTTTTGGCAAGACTGAGTGCCAGGTTGGCTTCGATTTCCGCCTCGCTGGCACGCCTGACGCCAGTCAACGCTTTCGCCCGAAGGGTACGAATTTGAACCTCGAGGTTGGGCGTGAGCGCCTGCATCAATGCCAAATTCAGGCGTTCCAGCGCCGTTTGCGGCAGGAACGTCTCGAGGTCGATTTCGCTGGCGGCGATCAACCACACCACGGCGTCATTGTTTTGCCCAGCCTGCAACAAATGTGCGGCAATGCGGCTTGGGGCGGCTTGACGCAACTCGAGTTCTTGCGCCACCAGGCGGTGCAGGGTTTGGCGCACGCTGCTTGGCGTCAACTCGAGGGTGGTGGTTCGCAGCAGATCATGGGTGAAACTTGGGTCTGGGGTAATCACCTGCGCCCCTTCGGCTTCGCCCAAACCCTCTGCAATTCGCAGTTCGGGTAGCTCGAGCACCGTACCTGCAAGGCTGGCACTAAAATCTGTGCCAGCCACCGCCAGACACGCCAGCACGCGGCGCGTGTCGGTTTCCAGTCGCTCGAGACGGTTTTTTAAGAGCGCCCCAATCCGTTCGGGTGGACGAAGTTCTCCTGAAAGTTGAAAGTTGGCGTCGAGCTGCCCCGTCTCGAGCAAGTATTTCAGGGTTTCGACCACAAAGAGTGGGTTGCCGCCCGTCGCAGCGTGCATCGACTCACTGAGGTTGGCAGCTTTGGGATCAATGCCAAACAGCAATTCGCGCACTTCGGGCAGTTTTAACGCCTCGAGTTTTTGCCTCACCGCCAAACCTTCACGCTCGAGTTGCCCGATCAAAGCGTGTAAATTGGCATTGACCTCGAACGGGCGATAACCGCCCAAAATCCCGACCTGTTCTTTTAGAATTCGTGGCGTGGCGTACGCCAAAAACTCGAGCGTGGCGCTGTCCGCCCAGTGCAAATCGTCCAGAATGACCAGCCCGCCACCGCTGGTGAATGCCAGCACGTAACGCGTCAAACCTTCCAGAAAACGGGCTTTGGCTTCGGTTGGGACTTCAACCTGTACCAGTCCTTCGAGGTTGGTGTCTGGGCGCAATTCTGGCAGCAAGCGAGAAACCTCGAGTTGCCAGATCGGTTCGACCTCGGGTTGAAAACCGGCTTCCCACAACTCGCGCAATGCCGCAGTCAAGGGCGCAAACGCCAAACTCTGATCGGACTCTCTGGCGCGAACCTCGAGCACATGCCCGCCCAGGGCGCTGCGCGAGGCGGCAAGGTCATGCAGCAACCTCGACTTGCCCGCGCCCGCCTCGCCCTCAACGAACACGGCTTTGCCACGCTCGAGTCCCTGCACCAGCGCCCTGAGTGCCTTGACCCCTGCCAACCTCGGGGGACGCAAGACATTTAAAGGAATGCTGAGGCGTTTGCTGGGCGTGTTGGATGCAAGTTGCCCCGCTTCCAGAGACTCGAGCATCGCCGTCGTTTCCGGCAGGGGTTCGACGCCCAATTCTTCTTTTAACAAACGCCGCAACTCGAGGATTCCGGTCCTGACCCCGGTCCTGTCATCGCTTAAGTACAAACAACGCAACATTCGCACGTGCGCCGCCTCTGAGAGCGGCTCGAGCGTCACCAGCTTTCGAGCCACGACCGCCGCCTGACGGTACGAACCATCATTCTCGAGTTGCCGCAATTGACCCTCTAAATTGGCGCGGCGTTGTTCAGAGAGGCTTTCGCGCTGCGCGTACAACCAATCCATGATGTCTGGCGCGTCGTCAATCTCCAAACCCTGGGCAAATTCGCCGCTTGATTCGTCAAATTGTGCCAAGTCTGATTGCACGTTTTTTGCCAACCAAACGTTAAATCGGTCATTTTCAATCAGCGCCCCGAC
>JANLWR010000574.1:0-4699 GCA_031364625.1 Deinococcales bacterium
ATGTGGCGGTCTTGTTGGGCGAAGTGGTTTCGGTCAAGAACCTGTTTCAAAATGCTCAACCCGCCAGCATGATGCAAAACCTTTCCGCATCGGTGCAACCCTGGTGGGCGGGAACGTTGCGCGGCATTTTGTTCTTTGTCGCCGCCATGCTGTTCTGTTACGCCATATACCTTTTAAACCTGGCGTTTGGCGGTAAAAATCCGTACTGGCGTTACATTGGCATTTCGATGGTTTTGCTGTTCATTCCGCCTCTGCTCGAGGGGCTGGCTTGGCTCGGTTCGGTTTTGTCACAAACGGCTGGTTTGACCTTTTTGGATGGCTTGAGTTCGTTTTCAATCTTGCAAAATCCGCTGGCGCAAATCGCTTGGGCAATTTTGATGATCGCGGCGGCAGCCTTTGCCACCGCCGGTTTTAGGGGCATTGCCACCCAATTTGGTCTGATTCGCAATCGCAACAACCAAACCAATATCGGTAGCGCCAGTGTGTCCCCAGCCATGCTGGGGGCAGTAGGTGGCGTCGCCGGTGCGGCGGCAATGTCAAACAATCCAAGTTTGATCAACACCAGCAGCGACCTTGCCGACCCGCGTATCTCGAGCGATGTGTCGGTCAATCCTGACCGCACGATTGTCGAATGGGACGAAGAATTCTAAATTTTAGTCATTTAGAATTTGCTGATCAACGCCTTTTCTTGCCGTCCTCTTGTTTTACCCGTTCGGAGAGTTGATGAATCAGATTTATCAAGCGACCCTCAAGCTTCTCGAGTCCGACCCTGACACCAGGGGTTTTCAAGCCATTTTTGAAGAGGGTTTAAGCCGTTTGGGTAAAACCCCAAACGATGCGAATGTTAGGGAGATCGAAAAAGCCCTGAAATCCAACGTCTACCGCCAATTGCAGGTGTCTTTGCCAGCCAACGCCGCCAAAGAAAAAATCCAGTCGATTTTGGCAAAAGTTGCCCTGCTGGACGCCCCAGCCAGCGTCAGTCAGGCAGCCAACGCCCAAGCCGAACTGATACGTCAAGCCGCATTGATTGTGCCGCTTGACGCTGGACAAAAGCGTTTCACCTTGTATTTTGAATGGTCTGAAGTTCAGAAGTTTCGCAGCCAACTGAAAGTCATTCAAGAGCAACAAGCCGTCGGCAATCTGATTCCAGATTTGTTGCGTGACGCAAGCCGTCAACTCGAGTTATTAGAGGAAAAACTGCAAGACTCTTTGGTGCGCCAAGGGCAGGACATCAACGAGTTGCTGGCAGGGTTCGAGCGCGTCAAAAGCATGGGTGGTCCTCGGGTTAAACGGCTCGAGTCGCTGATTGGTCAGATTTCTGAAGCTCAATCTTCGCAGTCCCTGGCACCTGCCGAGGTTGAACGCGCCCGCAAGCTGGTGGTCGAGTTGCGCCGACTGGTCGAATCTTCGGTGGTGGCGGTCAGTGCAGCCCCAAATGAGCCTGAAGAAGATTCAATTGTCATCGAAGAACCTGCCCCAGTCCCTTCAGCGACCGGCGAAATACTGCAAATCGAATCTGCCGATGATGACGATTTGGACATCAGTTTCGACTTCACCGAACTCGAACTCGAACCCGAAGCCTCCGCCCGAATGCAAGAACTCGACCTTGCTGAAGAGCGCCGCAAACTCGAGAACCTGGGACGCGATTACCGTACCGTGCTCGAGGCGAGCGTCGATGCCAGCGTGGCACTGAGTGAGCTTCGGACGCGCAACAACAACAACGAACTGATCAAAGAAGACTTTGAGCAGCTCAAAGCCACCCTCGAGACGCGCCATGCCGAGGAATTGGTGCGTCAACGCGAACGCGTGGTGCAATTGCCGCAGGCTTTAGAGCGTTTTGCCAGCAGCGGCTTGGATGTCAAAGAGGCACGCTTAACCCTGTCCGTTGCCGAGGGCATGATTGGCTCGAACGTCTTGGCTGCCGACGAAATTGGTAAACTCGAGGATTTGATACGCACCTTCGAGCGTCAATTTGAAGAACGCGAACGCGCCAGACTCGAGGAACAAAGCCGTGTTGAGCGTGCCCTGACGCGCCAAACCGCGACCTTAAACCAAATGCGTGAAGTTGTTTTAAGTTTCATGCCCCTGGGACTTGAAGCCATCAGTGGTTTTAACAACAAGCTTGCCGAACTCGAGCGTGACACCCAAGCAAGGGTCGTGCGTGAAGACATCACCAAAGCCTTAAGTGATGAAATGTTGAGGTTACAGCAGGCACTCGAGGTCTTGGAAACCCAAAAACGCCAGATCGCCGAACAAAAAGCCGAAGCCGAACGTCTGGCACTGGCTGCCAAACTTGAAACCGAGCGCAAAGAACTGACCGCCAAACTCGAAATTGAGCGTTTGGCGCTCGAGGAAAAAATTCGTTTGGAACGCGAGACCGCCGAACGCAAAGCCTTAGAGGTCGCCGCCAAAGAAGCCAGTGATCGTCTGGAAGCCGAACGCAAAGCCTTGGAGGCTGCCGCGAGGTTGGAAGCCGAACGTGTGGAGGCTGCCAAGCGAATTGCAACCGAACGCGCCGAGATTGAGCGCCTCAAACTGGAAGCCAAACTCGAAATTGAGCGGATTGCCGCCGCCAAACTCGAAGCCGAACGCGTCGCCTCCGCCAAAGCCGAAGCCGAACGCGTCGAAGCCGAACGCATCAAAGCCGAAAAAGCCGCCCGTGAAGCCGCCGAAAAACTCGAGGCAGAACGACTTGCCGCCCAAGCCCGTGCCGAAGAGATTGCCCGCGTTGCCGCCGCCAAAGCCGAAGCCGAACGCCTTGAAGGGATTCGCCAAGCCCAACTGAGCCGTGAAACGGCTGCCTTGCGCACCTTGCGCTTTTCGCTTGCCGCCTTACCAGACCTTGGCGAGATCAGTGCTTCAATTGATACGCTCGAAGCCAGTTTTGAAACCGCCAACAAAAAACTCGAATCGGGCGAGTTCATTGGCACTGAACTCGAGGTCTTTAAAACCAGTCTGAACAACATTGCTGGGGAAGCCACCAAAGTCTTTGCAGCAAAACTCCAAAACCTCGAAGAGCGTGCCAGCCAAATCAAAGCCAGCGAACTGCTCTTGGATATCAATGAGGCTCGAGAATCACTCAAACTTGGCGAACACCCAGACCTCAACCAACTCGAGGCATCCTTGCGTGCTCAACGTGAGGCGCGACTGAACGCCCAACGCCGCGAACTTTCAGAACTTGAAGGGGCGGTACGCGAATACGCCGCCATTCCCGAAGCCTCTGGCTTGCTCAGTGAAATCACCAACGCCCGCGAAGCCCACGAGGCAGGCAAACTGCTCGACCTTGCCAGCGCCTGGGACAAACTCGAGGATTTGCGCCTTCACGAAGAATCCGCACTCAGCCACTGGCGTTCCAGAACCGATGCGCTGGTTGCCGAAGCCAGAGGTTACAAAGCAATGGGTGGCGAAACCATCCGCCAACTTTCACGCCTGAGCGACGCCCTCGCCGCCGAACGCAACATGAGCCGAATCAACCCAGAAACCCGCAGCCGCCTCGAGAAAAACCTTGAAGAAGCCGAAGAACTGATCCTGCACGCCCGTCAAGAGTACGCCGCCGCCAGTGCTGTGGCTGCCGCCCTTGCCGACTCGAGCCAAATTGATGACCTGCTCGGCGTGTTCTCGATGAAGCCCGTCGTAACCGTTCAAATCCCCGAACCTGTTGTCATTGCCCAAACTCCAAGCGTTCCCGAAAGCACCACCCAGGAGCACAATGCCTTACACCAGTGGCTTTCAGACATCAGCCGCGAACGCGGTATTGGACAAACCGGCATTATTCGTAGCGACGGCACGCTCGAGGCTGGCAATGTTGCCCGTGCCTCTGAGCTTGGGCATTTGCTCGCCGAAGCCGAACGCTTCAACCTAGACCTCTCGAGCGAACTGCGCCGCAAACCCGCCCGGCTTCACACCATCGAATACCAAGGCGGTGCATTGATCGCCATGTTCATGCGAAAAAACGAAGCCGAAGCCAGCTCAAAATCGACCATTGTCATTCAACTCGAGGACATGGCAAGTTACAGCCGTATTTTTGCCCAAGCCCAACGCGATTACGATCAGTTGCTCGAGTGGGCGTTCGCGGGATAACACAAGGGAAATCAGCGTTCTGCCACCCTCATCCCCAGCCCCAGGGCAACCGCAAAGTCGCAAACCAATGTACCAACAATGTTCTGATGTTTTCCCGCCGCAAGGGTGAACACAAGGTTGTCTTGACCATAAAATGCACCTGTCTTGACCACATACGTGCACCTAACGGGCGTGGTCGCTGTCGGGCATGGTCGCCACCCCTACCACACACGATTTTCTTGTAGGGGCGAAGCTTGTCTTCGCCCGCCAGAACATGAAAACTGCTACAAAATGCGCGAAATTCGGACTTTGCGGTTGCCCTGTCCCCAGCCCTTCTTGACCATAAACGTACCTTCTTGCCGCTAAAGACAGGACCTTCGGGCTTGCGGCGCTTCTTGGTTTCAAGACGCACCTTCTTGCCCCTTAAAGCAGCACCTGTCTTGACCATAAACACGCACCTAACGGGCATGGTCGCTTACGGGCTTGGGGCGCTAACGGACGAAACCGCTATCGGGCATGGTCGCCTTCTCCCGCCGTGCGGGAGAAGGGAGTTTTTATTGCTTTACACGTTTGGCTCGAACCGTTGGGTGGTGATGCTTCAGTCCCGTCCCACGAGTCTCAAAAAAAGTTAGGATACTCG
>JANLWR010000561.1:0-2069 GCA_031364625.1 Deinococcales bacterium
CCTCGAGTGAGGTTTGATTAATGGCTCTGATCACCACCGAAAATGCTCCCGCCAACCCGACCCGCGAAACCTTCTGGAACTCGAGAATCGGACGGCGTTTCAGACGCAACCGCTTGGCTGTGATTGGTTTGGTCATCGCCAGTTTTTTTGTGTTCATGGCAATTTTTGCGCCGCTGTTTGCCACCCCAGGCGGCAACTGCCTTCGTGACCTGAACGTTCCAGAAAACTCGAGCGTTTACAATCCACTTGGCGCTTTGTTCTGGAAAGCAATTTTTGTACCCCCAGCGACTTGCTTTAATGTCAAACAAGTGAGTTTTACGACAACACCAACCCCACCAGGTCCAGACGCCGTATTTGGAACTTCGAGCGGTTACGACATTTGGTACGGACTGGTCTGGGGAACACGCACCGCCTTCCAACTCGCGCTGCTGGTCGTGATTCCAACACTCTTGATAGGCGTGGTGCTGGGCAGTATTGCCGGTTACTTCGGCGGTTGGGTTGACAACCTTTTGATGCGCCTTGTGGACGTGATTTTTGCTTTCCCAGGCTTAATTCTGATTATTGTTCTGGTCTCGATTCTGGGCAAAGGTTTGGACAAAATCGCCCTTGCTTACATCATCACCGGTTGGGCTGGTTACGCCCGTATCATCCGAGGCGAAATCCTTAAAGTTCGTGCCCTCGAGTTTGTGGATGCCGCTCGAGCTTTGGGTGCTGGCAATAACCGCCTAATTTTTAGGCACGTTCTGCCTAATGCTTTAACCACGCTACTGGCAATTGTTGTGCTTGACTTTGGCACGATCCCACTGTCAGCGGCAGGTTTGTCGTTTTTGGGATTGGGAACACCCCCAGGTTACGCCGATTGGGGACAAATGATTGCCTTTGCCCGCACCTTCATTGTTGGTCCTGTCGGCAATCCATTCGGGTATTGGTACGTGACGTTCTTCCCAGCCTTCACGATTTTGTTGTTCGGTCTGGGTTGGAGTTTACTCGGTGACGCGCTCCGTGACGCGCTTGACCCTCGAGAGCGATAAAACTTTAATCCGCAGTTTTCGGAATCTCGAGCTTTGAAAGGCTCGAGATTTTTCTTATCAATTCTGATTCAAAAAACTGTTGCGCTCGAGATGGGTTAAAAATTGCCGACCTGTGATAATCGGAATCTTGCGTGTTCCTACAATGACCTCGTTTAACTCAAGTAAATGCTCATCATTACTAACAACAACATCTGCTTGACCTTGAATGGCTAGATCAATCAAGTAATTGTCTTTTGCATCACGAGTATGTTTAATGTCAGTCCGAATCAAATCCTTAATTACAACACCATCGTTGTAAAGCACAGTTAAGTATCCATCTGCTTCACCTGGCGTGAATCGATATTGCTTGCTAGGTCGCAGCATCACATCACGTAACTCTTGCAATTGTTGACCGCAAATCAGAACTTCAAAAACCGCTTCGTTGATTGCTGCCAGAACCACTTTATGACTGGTTCCAACAGTAATTACTGCTGAAAACAAAATATTGGTGTCAAGAACTGCTTTCATGCCCTTTTCGCACGAACAGCGCGAACAGCTTTTACAGCAAAGGCGTCTGCCTCTTCTTCAGTTGCAAATTTTGCTCCAGAAAGTTTAGGAAGTGTCTCGAACAAACCAACTCCAAGTTGTTTACGTAAGGCTTCTTCAACCACAACATTGTCATGCAGCCCTTTTCGAGCAGCTTGAATGCGGTAAGCCCGAACAACTTCGGCAGGAAGTGTCAAAGTGATTTTGATACGTTCAGAGTTAGCCATAAAACCATACCTCCATATCAGTCTAGCATAAGGCAAGGCTCGAGATTTTTACTTGCGCTAGAATAAAACCATGATTCAACTCTCCCCGATTCCCAACCCCTTAACTTGGCAGCTCGAGCCACAAAATTGGAACATCACCAACAACGTTTTGACCGCCACGGCTGGCGCAAAAACCGATTTGTTTGTTGACCCACTTTCCAGCAATAAAAGCTTAAACGCGCCAATGCTGGTGTTTGAAAACAACCAAGATTTCATGCTTTGCGCTCGAGTGACCGTGGATTTTAGT
>JANLWR010000622.1:0-6938 GCA_031364625.1 Deinococcales bacterium
GGTGATGATGTCTTTGTTGGCAAGCAGCACGCTCGAGTCGAGGTTGCCTTGCAGGGTGCTGTTTCCAAAAATGGGACGGATGGTGTTCAGTGGTAAACGCCAGTCAACGCTGAACGCTTCGGCTGGTAGTTCTGCAATCGCAGGGTACAAGTGCGAGCATCCAATGGCAAGATAGATTCGAGGCACGTTTAAATCCTCGAGCGCCGCCAGGACTTTGCGGTTGTACGGCAGGGCAAATTCGCGGTAGGTCGGTTCGTCGTGCAGTCCTGCCCACGAGTCAAAGAGTTGAATGGCTTGAGCGCCAGCTTTGACCTGCGCACGCAAGTAACGAATCGAAACTTCGGTCAGTTTCTCGAGTAGCGCGTGGGTGGCGGCAGGTTCGAGGCGCAGGAAGGCACGGAATTCTTCGTAATCTTTGCTGCCAGAGCCTTGAATCAAGTACGTTGCCAGGGTTAAAGGCGCACCACCAAATCCGATCAAGGGCGTGTTGCTCGAGCTTAATTCGCGTCGGATTAACCTAATGGCTTGCTCGAGGAATGGCGCAATTTCTTCAGTCTCGGGAATCTGTAAGGCATCAATTTGGGCTTTGGTGCGAATTGGATTTTCGATGATTGGACCGGGGTTAAACTCAATTTTGACGCCCATTGGTGGTAGCGGCGTCATGATGTCGGAAAACACGATGGCGGCATCCAGCCCAAAACGTCGAATCGGTTGCAGGGTGACTTCTGCCGTCAGTTCGGGAGTGCGCACCATCTCCCAAAAGCTCGAGCGGGCTTTGACCGCCATGTACTCGGGCAGGTATCGCCCCGCTTGGCGCATGATCCAAATGGGGGCGGTGCGGGTGTTCTCGCCGTTTAAGGCGCGTAAAAACAGTGGCGAGGTTGTTGTGGTTTTTGGCTCGAGAATTGCATTCATGATATGGCTCTTTCCTGGTCTAAAATTCCTTCGGGCGTGAAGCGGTAGCCCACGCCCCAAACGGTGTGTAAATAAATTGGATTGGTTGGGTCGGGTTCAAAAAATCGGCGCAGTCGCACAATAAAATTATCAATGCTGCGGCTCGAGGGGAAGACATCATTACCCCAGACCACATCAAGAATTTCGTCCCTCGAGACGACCGCGTTTTTGCGTTCAACAAGAAGTTTAAAAATCATGATTTCGCGTTCGTTCAGACTTTCAACCCGACCATTTTGCAGCGTGGTTGTCCAAGCCCTAAAGTCCACGCTGTGACCTCCGAAGGCAAAAATAAATCCAGTCTCGAGGTCGGAGTTAACCCATTTTGCACGGCGCAACATGTTCGAGACGCGCAGCATAAATTCGGGCAGGTGAAAGGGTTTGACCACATAATCGTCGCCGCCAGATTTCAATCCTAAGACGCGGTCTTCGGCTTGCCCTTTGGCGCTCAGGAATAGAACGGGCGTGTGATTGCCAGCTTCGCGCATCTGCTGGCAAACTTCAAAACCGTTTAATTTGGGCAGCATCACATCGAGCACCACAAGGTCAGGCTCGAGCGCACGCCACTGCTCGAGCGCCTGCATTCCGTCGCGGGCAATGGTGATTTCCATGCCTTCAAGCTCGAGGTTTTCAGCCAGGATTTGCGCCATGCTGGGTTCGTCTTCGACGATCAAAACCCGAGATTTCATAGACTCCTCCGTAAGATCGTGGCGGGCGCGGTTTTGGCTTGCATCGGAAAGCGCACCGTAAAACGAGTCCCTTGCGCGAGCGGTTCGCATTGAACACGTCCACCCATCAGTTCGGCAATTGATTTCACCAGATACAATCCCAGTCCCAAACCTCGAGACACGCGGGTTAACTCGCTGCCGACGCGGTAAAACTGGTCAAAAATGTTCGGAACTTCATTGGGATTAATACCCACACCTTGGTCTTCGACGCTGACAAAAGCCTGATTTTGAGTCGTGCCGAGTCTGATTGTGATTGGTTTTTCGTTGTTCTGGCTGTATTTCACCGCGTTGTCCAGCAAATTTGAGAGAATAATTCCAAAGGCACTGGCGTCAATCTCCACGGGCAAAACCGTGTTCGCCAACTCGAGTTTGATCTTCGCGCCTCGAGCCTCAAGTCCAGATTGAAGCGATTGCAATTGCGCTCTGACCACCACATTCAAATCGCTGATGCCAATTTCTTTGGGATGAATTCCCTGTTCGAGCCTCGCGGTTGCCAGAACCCGTTCGGAAGAGTCTTGCAAACGCCTTAACTCGAGTTCCATGCGAGACAAATACTCGAGTTGTTTTTCGCGGCTGAGTTCGCGGTACATGGATGTTTCAATCAGTAAGCGCAGCGTTGTGATTGGCGTGCGAAACTCGTGGGTGGCAGCCATCAAAAAGTTTTCTTGACGGCGTTTTAACTCGCGCTCAGAACGCAAACTAAAGGCGATCACCGCCAAACCGCCCAGAATCACCAGTACAAAAAATGGTCCTTCAAAAGCAAACATCCTTAAATATCCCGTTTGCTTGTGTCTATACGCCGCCGCATTCTCGAGGTTGACCTGCACCAGACTCGCGTTTAAATCCAAATGTGGATACTCGAGTTGCAACGATTGCCATAATTTGGCGCGTTCTTTGATCGGGGTTTTATCCAAGAGCATTTGCAGTGCTCGAGCTTCTCTGGTCCAGGTGACGGTGGTTTGCAGCATAGAAGTTTCGATATAATTTTTTTGGAACACCAACCACCAACCGAGTTGCAAAACCAAAAACGCCACGATCACCACGAAGGCAATTCTGGCACGCCACCTCGAGCGCCAAAGTTGCGAGCTGTAGCTGCTGCGTGGCGGGCGCGATTTCATTTTAGAGCCAACCTTTCTGGGTTGCCTCGAGCGCATGATAGGAAATAATCAAACTCGAGCCGGCGCGTTTGATGCTGGTCAAAGCTTCGCGTACCGATTTGGCTTCATCGAGTGCTCCAACGCTGGCGGCAGCTTTCAGCATCGCGTACTCGCCCGAGACGTTGTACGCCACGACGGGCAAGTTGGTCTGGGCTTTGACCCTGGCAATCACATCCAAATATGGCAGCGCGGGTTTGACCATCAACATGTCTGCGCCCTCAGCTTCGTCGAGTGTGGCTTCGCGCAAGGCGTCAGAGACATTGCGGTAGTCCATCTGGTAGCTGCTACGATCACCAAAGCTGGGCGCACTGCCCGCCGCCTCACGGAACGGACCGTAAAAAGCGCTGGCGTATTTCACGGCATACGACAAAATCCCAACGTCGGTTAAGCCGCTCGAGTCCAGCGCTTTTCGGATGTAGCCAATGCGTCCATCCATCATGTCGGACGGCGCAACAAAATCCACGCCCGCCTCGGCATGGGTCAGCGCCATGTCCGCAAGTCGCGCCAAACTCGAGTCGTTATCGATTACAATTCCACGGATGGTTTCACGCAGCAAACCGCAATGCCCGTGATCGGTGTGGGTGCAGAGGCAGACATCGGAATAAAGCACAATATCGTTACCAAACGCCGCTCGAGCCGCACGAATCGCGCTGGGAATCACCGAACTCGGGTCGCTGGCGCTCGAGGCATTCGCGTCTTTTTGGTCTTGAGGCAGCACGCCAAAAATCACAAATGACCGTACGCCCAGTTTCAATGCCCGCTCGAGTTGAGCTAAGAATTCGTCAACGCTAAACCTCGAGATTCCTGGAAGCGCCCCAATCGGTTGAATGGTTTTTTTGCCTGGAATCACAAAAAACGGCGCGATAAAATCCTCAGGACGCAACACTATTTCAGCCACAGAATCGCGCAATGCCGCACTCGAGCGCAACCGTCTTGGACGGCTGGGAAGCTCGAGAGCTGATTCGAGCAAAATTGTGGGGCGTTCAGTTAAATCGTGCATTGCCTCTCCTGTCTTTTAAGGCTTCCAAGACTTCAATCACCGCAGCCATTTCGGGTTTTTGCGCAACCACACACGTCCAACCTCGAGCCAGAATGCTGGCAGCCGTGGTTTGACCCAACGCCACCAAATCGGCGGCTTGCACCACATTTTCAGGAATCACACTGACCGCACTTGGACTCATCAAGACAATGGCATGATGTTCGCAACCCACAAAGTTGTCCCAAGAATTTGAGAAGGTTTGATAAACCTCGAGAAACCGAACCTCGAGATTTGCCGCCCGTAACGCGTTTGGCAAAGTCATGAGTGAATGATCGCCACCAAGCACCGCAATCGGTGATGCGGGTTTGTGCGCCAGGAATTCTTTGGCGAAACTTTTGCTATTGCCACCGATTGCCATAAACGCGACGTTCGCCCCAGTCTGACGCAATGCCTGCGCCGTGGCAACACCCACGGCTGCGACTTTACGTCCCGACAACACACCTCGAGCTTGCAAGGCTTCAACCGCCGAGACGCTGGTAAACAACCACCATTCGCAATCCAAAATCATCTCGAGATTGACGTTTGGGGTGGCTTGAATCCGAATCAGTGGATGATGCACCACCGAAAAACCGCGCTGCTCGAGAACAGTTTGCAAATTTTCAAATCGGTTGTTGGAATGGGTTAAGACCACGTTCATGACTTCACCAACATTTTTTCTAGCACAATCTGGGCATGAATTTGGGCAATCACGGTTTCGCTCGAGCCGTGGGCTTTGTAAAAACGCCCGCCGTACCAAGCCAGCAGCCCCACGCCAGCCTCGAGTTTTTGAGCGCTCGCGCCGAGCGCCAATTGACAGCCACCTTCAAGTTTTGCCATCAACCCACGTTCGGTTTGCACGGTTTCTCGAGCCTCTAGATTGTCTAAATTGACGAGCAAAGCAATTGTTTGCGCATCATCACTGCGACACTCGAGTGCCAACGCGCCCTGCCCTGGGGCGGGAACAAAAACCTCTGGCTCGAGCGTGACGACTCGCAAATCGCTTAAATCCAAATTCAGGCGTTTCAAACCTGCTGCCGCCAACACCACCGCGTCGTAATCACCACGGCGCAATTTATCGACTCGGGTTGGAACGTTGCCGCGCAATTCACGAAACTCGAGGTCGGGACGCAAGGCGCTGAGTTGGGCTTGCCGACGCACCGCACCCGTGCCGACGGTTGCACCCAAACGCACAGGTAAATTTGGAGCGCTCGAATCGAAGACTTTGGGTAAAATCAGCAATACCTCTCGAGCGTCTTCACGTTCGGGAATCGCGGCAATGGTTAACCCAGGCGTGACGGTGCTCGGTAAATCTTTTAAGGAATGCACCGCAACATCCGCGTTTTCCTCGAGCACAGCCTCTTGTACCGCTTTGGTAAAAAATCCCTGCCCGAGCATGTTGCGAAACGCAGCAGATTCGCGGTCGCCTTGGGTTTCAATGATGACCAGCTCTACCTCGACATGCTGTAGGAGTTGCGCCCGAACCCAATTGGCTTGCCACAACGCCAAAGCGCTGCCCCTGGTTGCAATCCGAATCTTATGCACCGACCATCACCTGATCTTCTGAAATTTGAGAATACTCTCGAGCCAAACCTGCATGATCCAGAAAAGAGTACGCCATTTCCAAACCGTGCGCTCGAGCCAAACCGCGCAAACCCTTGACTGGAATATGGGCGAAACGGTGCGCCAAACGGACAATATCTTCTGGCGCGAGCAAATCGCCCACGGTTCGTTCTATGGTTTCACGGTAGACATCCCGCAATTGACTGATCGCCGCACCCAAGGAACGCTCGGCAAATTCACCCAAGGCTTGCTCGAGTTCTTGGGCAATAATCATTTCGGCTTTTGCCAGAAGAACCTGTAATTTTTCACGGCGTTTGTTGCCAAGTTTTTGCAATTGCGCTAGGTCAATCAATTGGACTTTTGAAGCTCGAGCGTCGGTTGGGTTTACATTATGCGGTAAGCCCAAATCCACCAGAATTTCCAGGTTTTTTTGAGTCTCGAGAAACTTCGCGTCAATAATATTTTCGGCAGGAGTGGCGCAAATGATCGCGTTGACTTGCAACTTACCTTGCAAGAAATGTTGTAACCCCATGCCTCGAGCGTTGATACTTGCGGCGAGGTTTTCTGCCCGCTCGAGGTTACGATTGACGACAATCAACTCAAACTCAGAATCCGCTAAACTTCTTGCCACCAACGCAGCCATCTCGCCAGCGCCCAAAATGACAACCTTGGCATTTTTGGGCAGTTCCTCGAGTGTCGGTCTGGCAAGGCTGAACAAACTCGTGTTGGCTGGCGCGAGCGCAACCTCACGGCGCACCCGTTTTGCGATGCGCAGAGCGGTGTTAAAAGCAAAACTGGTCGTCGAACCCACACGCCCAGCCTTTCGTGCGGTTTCAAACGCGAACCGCACTTGGTTCATGATCTGATCCTCGCCAGGGTTGAGCGAATCGAGCGAAGCCGCCACACGACACAAATGCTCGAGTGCGGCATCGCCCAAAAAGGCATACCCTCGAGCGTCACTGCCCGCGAAATACTGACGAATCCGCTCGAGATTCGCCGTGTCGTCAATTGCCAACACCAACTCGCAACGGTTGCAAGTTTGGATGCTGACCAACTCGAGCACGCCTGCTGGCAGTAGTGGTCGCTCGAGAATCGCTGGCAGCATTTGCGTCCAGGCACTTAGCACACCAGCGCCGCCGCGCCGTCCAGAAACCCCAATCAGTGCCAACCGTTCCATCAGTTGACCATGTTGCAACAAAAGGCAATGAGGAGTGTCACAAAACTGTCAGAACTAAGTGTCTCCCCGAAATGTTTTAGAGCTTTTCCCTAAAACATTTCCGACCAACGGGAGTAGGGACAACGTACCTGCCGCCGAAATGACGGATTTGGAGCGAAGCGGAAAATCCAAAATGCAGGCGGGAGGTACTTAAAGCAAGTTAAACTGAACTTGCATGAGCCTGCCTGATCTGGATCCAAACTCGAGCCTCACCTTGCGCAAAGCCGCGATGCGTGATGTGAATGCCATGCTCGAGCTGATTGCCTTCTGGGCGAAAAAAGGCGTGATGCTGCCCAAAACCACCGACG
>JANLWR010000628.1:0-2715 GCA_031364625.1 Deinococcales bacterium
ATTGCGGCTGGTTTCGGCGCAGCAACTAATATTGCCACTGGCACGTTGCCGCTTTCGGTGGTTTCTGGCGATTTTAACCAAGATGGCATTCTTGATCTGGCAAGTGCCAACCAAGGCGCTAATACTGTCAGTATTTTGATCGGCAACGGAACAGGTGGTTTTGCTGCCGCCGCGACCATCACCGTGGGCGTTACGCCAACCGTAATCTCGAGTGGTGATTTTAACAACGACGGCATTCTTGATCTGGCAACCGCCAACCAAACGGCTGCTACGATCAGCGTTTTGATTGGAAACGGAACAGGTGGCTTTACTGTAACCAACTATACCGTTTCTTCAAATCCAAATTCTCTCGCCGTCGGAGACTTTAACAGCGACGGTAAACTCGACTTGGTTAGCACTTCAGACAACATCGACGGCACGGTCAGTGTACTTTTTGGAACTGGGGCTGGAGTGTTTTCGACCGCCACCAGCTTCCGCGCTGGCAGCAACCAGTCCAGTGTTTTAAGCGGTGATTTCAATGCCGACGGTCATCTTGACATTGCCGTTCTGCTCAGTCATCCGAGTGCCGCCGGCGAGATCAGTATCATATTCGGCGACGGGGCTGGAAATTTCTTGACGCCAAAACTGTTCACCGTTGCGAACAGCCCAACCATGTTTGCCAGCGGCGACTTTAACAACGACGGAAGACTCGATTTTGTCACGGCGAACAATAACGTGGATACGCAAATCAGTGTGTTGTTAAGCAACAATTACGGGAGTTACGCTGCGTCCCAAGCCATCATTTTGTCAGCCATTCCTACAGCCGTCAGTTTGGGCGATTTAAACGGTGATGGAAACCTCGACGTGGTTGTTGTCAACGAAGATCCAACCAACAACGTCAATGTCTTGTACGGGAACAATCTTGGTGGATTTGTTGCGCCCCTCAACTTCACAGTTGGTACAAGTCCCGCAGGTACAAGCATCGGTGATTTGAACAACGACGGAAGGCTTGATCTTGTGGTCGCAAACTCTGGTTCAAATAATCTCAGCGTGCTTTTGAAACAATAACTCGAAACTCTTTTCGATTTAAATTCGTCATAAAATTCGTTTCTCGAGGACAGAAGCACCCTAATTTAAACCTCAACCAAATAATCAAAAGAGACTCGAGTTTTTAGCTCGAGTCTCCTTTTTAATTTAATTCAAATTCTAATTGCAGGCTTCACGTTTGTAGCCGCTCATGTTGCCGCCAGTTAAGTTCAAATCTTTTCGGATCGAGTTAATGACCAATGAGTTAGAGGTGGTGCAATTCAAGGCTTGTGAATATTCGGTATTGAGTGCCAGTTTTCCACGCTTCACGTATTCTGCTAATGGATTGCACTCGCTGTATTGCTGGCATTCTTCATTTAGAATTCCGTCGAATTTATCAACCATCATTTTGCCCGTTCGGTCTTTGAGCAAGATGTTGTCAGGACCATTCTTTTGAAAGACAGCCAATCCGAGGCTGTGGGCGGTGTCTGCCACCCAGCCGTTAAAGTCAATTTGCTCTTGTTTACTGATCAAACCTCCTGCGTTTTCGTCATTTTGTAGGTTGTCAGGCTCGAGTGCATCAAAGCCTTTGTCTTTGCACATTTGAAACCGTGCCGTTAATAATTTTGCCAGAACGCTGCCCGGTTTAAAGACATCGCGGACATCCAGAAACCATTCGTTCCATTGCACATCTTTAAAGATTTTTAAGTAAGCTGGGTATTGGCTCGAGTCAGGACGACCATCTTCGTAACTGCCTGCGTCGATGTAGCAGACGGTGTAAACACCTGCGGCTTTGAGGCTGGCAACTTTGGCGGCGCTAATGTTAAAACCGTCCAAGTCCAGAAGGGTAACGCCCGCTGGCACGGTCACGTTGCCGTCGCCACTGGCACCGATTTGCCAATCCCATGAGATTTTGCCCGTTGGCGGAAGCTTGATTGTCCCTGGCGTTGGGGTGGGTGTAGGCGTTGGTGTCGGTGTTGGGGTCGGTGTTGGCGCAGCTTGAACTGTGGTGGTCACACTCGAGGAATTGTTTGTGGTTACTGGATCAACTTCGCTGGCACTCACATTGGCGGTATTCACCAATGTTCCAGCGACACTCGAGCTGAGAACCACTGTAATTTGAGCGCTTGCATTTAACGCCATGCTGCCGACAGCGCAAGTTAGCGCAGTGCCACTGAGACTACATGTACCTTGGCTTGGGTTGCTCGAGACGTACTTGGCGTTGGCTGGGATTGTGTTGGTGAATTTGAGGTTCGTGGCGGCACTGGGACCAGCATTTTTAAGGCTAAACGAATAGCTAAGGTTTGCGTTCACAACAACTGGGTTTGGTGTTGCATTGGCAGTAAAGCTTAGATCAGCACTTGGAGTTGGTGTAGGGGTCGGCGTTGGGGTCGGTGTTGGGGTTGGAGTTGGGGTCGGAGTCGGCGTTGTGCCTGGCGCTGGATCAAATCCCGCATTGACCCTCAAGACATCAAGATTGACATCGGTCACATACTCAATCAAACCACTGGCTTTTGATTTTGCGTAAGCTTCGGCAACATTTGCAGTCGTTTTGGCAAAGTCGAGCATAAAAACAGGTTTGCCAAGACGCTTGTATTCGGCATAATCTTTAAGTTGTATTGTTCGACTTGCATCCAATGTGCGCACATCGGTTGCTTTAAACCAAGTGGATTCTTGAGCCGTTGCATCGATACAAGCCGCGAGTGCGCC
>JANLWR010000631.1:0-3689 GCA_031364625.1 Deinococcales bacterium
AGAAGGATTTGACCTATCAAGCGCCGATGTTCGCCAAGTTGCAATTGATTCACCGCGACACGGGCTTGATTAAAGAAGACAAGGTTTTCCTTGGCGATTTGCCGTTAATGACCGAAGAGGGTTCGTTTGTTGTGAACGGCGCGGATCGCGTAATCGTTTCGCAAATTCACCGTAGCCCTGGCGTGTACTTCACGCTGTCGTACCGTGGCACGAAAAAAATGTACGCCGCGAGCATCATTCCGATGCCAAAACGTGGTCCGTGGATCGAACTCGAGTTCACGGCTGCCGATGTTCTGGAAATGAAGATCAACAAGCGTAAATTCCCAGTCACGATGTTGTTGCGTGTGCTCGGCATGGACGATGACGGTATGCGGAAACTCTTCAAGGGTTACGAGGAAATGCTCGAGCCGACATTCTTGGACGACAAGACCTCGGGTACAAATGCGGATGAGGCTTTGCTGCGTCTTTTCACGATTTTGCGTCCCGGCGACCCACCGAAGCGCGACAAGGCGTTCACGTACTTGCATTCGCTCCTTGCAGACCCGAAGCGTTACGATTTGGGCGACGCTGGGCGTTACAAGGTCAATGCCAAACTCGGCATCGAAAACCCAGAAAAAACCTTGTTGGTACTCGAGGATGGTGTCTTTAAGGACGCTGGTTTGATCCCAACGATTCGTTATTTGCTGCAATTGCAGAACGAAGAACCAGGTTTTGGAGAGGATGACATTGACCACCTCGGCAACCGCCGCGTTCGTACCGTCGGCGAGTTGCTGGCAGATCAATTCCGTGTCGGTTTGGGTCGTATGGCTCGTGGCGTGCGCGAACGTATGCTCTTGGGCAACCCTGATGCCGCAACGCCACAAAAACTGGTTAACAACCGTCCGATTGTCGCCGCGATGCGCGAATTCTTCGGACGCAGCCAACTTTCACAGTTCAAAGACCAGATCAATCCACTGGCGGAGTTGCGTCACAAACGCCGTATTTCCGCGCTCGGACCTGGTGGTTTGACCCGTGAACGCGCCGGTTTCGACGTGCGTGACGTTCACCGTACCCACTACGGTCGTATCTGCCCAATCGAAACACCGGAAGGCGCGAACATTGGTTTGATCTCGAGCCTCGCCAGTTACGCGAAAGTCAACCCGCTCGGTTTTATCGAAGCGCCGTACCGCAAAGTGGTGAAGGGCAAAGTCACCGATCAAATCGATTACATGACCGCGCACATCGAAGACCGTCACACCATCGCGCAAGCCAACACGGTCTTGGGCGAGGGCAACCGTTTGACGGGTCAAGTCGTGGCGCGTCGCAAGGGTGAGCCTGAACTTGTTTCGGGTGACGACTGCGATTATATGGACGTGACCCCGAAGCAAATCGTTTCGATCAGCACGAGCTTGATTCCGTTCCTCGAGCACGATGACGCGAACCGTGCGCTGATGGGTTCTAACATGCAGTCTCAAGCCGTTCCGCTCGTTCGTGCCGAACCGCCAATGGTTGGAACAGGCATCGAAGAGCGTATCGTGCTCGATTCTGGTACGAGCATGGTGTCCGAGGTCGAGGGCGAAGTGATTGAGGTGGACGGCGATCATGTGGTCATCCGTCAACCGAACAAGAACGTCAAAGAGTACAAACTGACGCGGTTCTTGCGCTCGAACATGGGCACAAACCACGATCAACGCCCTATCGTTAAAGTCGGCGAGCACGTCAAAGCCGGGCAGGTCATCGCTGACGGTCCCGCAAGCATGCAAGGTCGTCTGGCGCTCGGTCAGAACATCACCATTGCGATCATGCCGTTCGACGGTTACAACTACGAAGACGCGATCTGCATGAGTGAGACGCTGGTGCGTAAAGATTATTATTGCAGCGTTCACATCGAAAAGCACGAGAAAGAAGCTCGAGACACCAAGCTCGGACCTGAGAAAATCACGCGTGACATTCCAGGGCTTTCTGAAGCCGCACTGCGCGACCTTGACGAGGACGGCATTGTTCGTATCGGCGCGGAAGTCAAGCAGGGCGATATTCTTGTTGGTCACACCAGCTTTAAGGGCGAAACCGAACCCACCCCAGAAGAGCGCTTGCTGCGTTCGATCTTCGGTGAAAAGGCTCGAGAGGTCAAAGACACCTCGCTTCGTGTGCCTTCGGGTGAGGGCGGAACAGTCATTCGTACCGTGCGTTTCAAGCGCGGCGATGACGGCGTAGACCTGAAACCGGGCGTGCGTGAAATGGTGCGAACCTATGTGGCGCAACGCCGTAAATTGCAAGTCGGCGACAAGCTCGCCAACCGTCACGGCAACAAAGGCGTCGTCTCCAAGATCTTGCCACCGGAAGACATGCCATTCCTGCCGGACGGAACGCCGGTCGATCTGGTCTTCAATCCGCTCGGTGTGCCAAGCCGCATGAACCTCGGGCAGATTTTTGAAACGCACCTCGGCGAGGTCGCCCGTCGCTTGGGTGTCAGCTTCGTCACGCCGGTCTTCGATTCGGCGACCGAAGAGCAAATCAAGGAACTCCTGGTCAGCACCGCCAAGGAAGCCCTGGACGATTACACGGCTCGAGGCTTCACGGTTGACAAGCGCGACCGCAGCGTGCTCGAACGTGCCGTCAAACTCGGCGTGATCACGGATGCGAGCGACACCGACAAAGCCAAGATTGACCTGGCCCGCACCGGCAAGACTGTTTTGTACGACGGACGCAGCGGCGAACCGGTCGAAGGCCCAGTCGTTGTCGGCACGATGTACGTCTTGAAGCTCTACCACATGGTCGAGGACAAGATGCACGCCCGCAGCACCGGACCTTACTCGCTGATCACGCAACAACCACTCGGCGGTAAAGCACAATTCGGTGGCCAACGCTTCGGAGAGATGGAAGTCTGGGCGCTCGAGGCTTACGGCGCGGCGCACACCCTGCAAGAAATCCTGACGCTCAAATCCGACGACATCGAAGGCCGCGACGACGCCTACCAAGCCATCGTCAAAGGCGACGAAGTTAAAGATGCCAGCATCCCCGAGAGCTTCAAGGTTCTGGTCAAAGAGCTTCACAGCCTCGGCCTGGACGTGCAAGTGCTGGACGAACACGACAAGAACGTGGACATCTTCGAAGGGATGATGCCGAGAAGGTAGGGCAGGGAAAAGGTTAAAGGTGAAAGGGAAAAGTAAAACCCAAAATGCCTTTCACCTCGAGCCTTTGATCTTCACTTTTACCTTTAACCTTTCGACTTTCACCTCTCTCCAAAGGAGAACCCATGCGCGATTTCAGTAAAGTCAGAATTCAGCTTGCCAGCCCGCAGAAGATCCGTGATTGGAGCTTCGGCGAGGTCGAGAAGCCCGAAACGATCAATTACCGCACGCTCAAACCGGAGCGCGACGGCTTGTTTGACGAACGCATCTTCGGACCTGAAAAGGATTACGAGTGCGCCTGCGGCAAGTACAAACGCCAACGCTACGAGGGCAAAGTTTGCGAGCGTTGCGGTGTTGAGGTCACGAAGGCCGTTGTGCGGCGCTACCGCATGGGTCACATCGAACTCGCCACGGCTGCCGCGCACATCTGGTACGTCAAGGACATCCCTAGCAAGATCGGCACGCTGCTGGACCTGAGCGCCGGTCAACTCGAGCAAGTCTTGTATTTCGCCAAGTACATCGTCACCGATGCTCGAGATGCGATGAAGGACGGTCGTCCATTGCGTCGCGGCGAGTTGC
>JANLWR010000646.1:0-1991 GCA_031364625.1 Deinococcales bacterium
GTCGTCCAAAAAATTGCGTGAGGACGCAAAATGTCCTTGCCAATCACATGCCAAGCCTTTTTCCAAAACAATTCTGAATCCTCTGGCTTCAAACCATCGGTGTAAAGTTGCGACAGGTAATTGATAAGCGCGTCGTACCAAACGTATACGACATGACCATCGTCCCAAGGAATCGGAATGCCCCAAGGCAGTCGCTCGAGCGGTCTGGAAATGCTAAGGTCGCCAATTGGTTCGCGCAGCATCTCGAGCAGCTCATTGCGCCACTGGGCGGGTTGAATAAAATCTGGATTTGCCTGCAAATGCTCGAGCAGCCACGGGCGGTACTTTTCCATTTTGAAAAAATAATTTTGTTCGCGGCGCAACTCGGGCGGGTCTTTGTCGCCAGGCAAGATGCCGTTTACAAGTTCTTTATCGGTCACGTAACGCTCACTGCCCACAGAGTACAAACCCTCGTATTCGGCAAGGTAAATGTCACCCGCCTCATAGGTTTTTTGCAGCATTTCTTGCACAAAGGCTTTATGTCCAGACTCGGTGGTACGAATAAATCGGTCATAGGAGATGTTTAAACGGTCATAAAGCGCTTGAAAACCGCTTGGCACAATGCGATCCACAAATTCTTGCGGCGTTTCATTGTTCGCTTTGGCAGCCTTGTAAATCTTTTCGCCGTGTTCGTCCGTTCCTGTCGAAAACCGTGTGCGATAGCCCAGCAACCTGTGAACTCGCACGATCACATCGGAGACAATCTTTTCGTAAACATGCCCAATGTGCGGGTTGGCATTGGCATAATCAATGGCGGTTGTGAGATAAAAAACTTTTTCTTCCATAAAACACGCTCCAAAATCTCGAGAAACGTTTCAAAATTATTCGTTTCTCGGGCAAGGCGCGGCAAGCAGCGCCCCTACGACACAATCCATTTTCAACAAACCATAAAAAAACGGGGCAAACCAAAGCCCCGGTCTCTCGAGCAACACTCAAGTCAACCGGTTAAACCTTGCATTCGCCATGAGATCACAACCTTGTTCATGCCCTCGAGTATACGAATTGACGGCTCGAGACGCAAGTTGCACGAATGGCTTATAGTGGTTTCATGACCTCAGACCGTTTGTATCACGTTGGTTTTGGACCCTCAGACCTAATACCAAACCCGCCGACCGTTGCCCTGCTCTCGGGCGATCCCGACCGCGCCAAACTGATTGCCAACACGTACTTGCACGATGTCACCACACTGTCCGAGCATCGTGGGTTGTTCTCGTATGTTGGGACGATCAGTAACGGCAAACGAATGCTGTCGGCAACCTCTGGCATGGGCGCACCGAGTTTAAGCATTGTGGTGAACGAGTTGATTCAACTCGGCATCAAAACCATCATTCGGGTTGGGACATGTGGCAGCATTCAAGATCATGTCAAAGCGGGCAGCATCGTGATTTCCAAAGCGGCACTGTGTAGGCAAGGCGCAAGCAACGACATCGCGCCGCTCGAGTATCCAAGTTCGGCTGATCCTTTCGTGACGGTGGCGCTTGCCAACACCGCCAGAGATTTAAATGTTGAGCATCATGTCGGCATTACCGCCAGCGTGGACACCTTTTACGAGGGGCAGGAACGCTCTGGCGGCGCGAACCCGCATTTGCTACGCATCAACCAAGGCATGATTACTGAATACATGAATTTAAACGTGCTCAATTTTGAGATGGAATCTGGCACGCTTTTTAAAATGGCTGACGTTTACGGTTTTAAAGCGGGTTGCGTTTGCGCCGTGGTTGCAGAGCGAACCGACAATGAAGGCATCATGCTCGAGAAGAAAGACCAAGCGATTCAAAATGCGATTTTGGTTGCCGTCAAAACCGCCGCGCAATATGCTTGATTTTACTTCCGATTTGCCAAGTAAACCCCTGCAAAAATCACCAACGCTGCAACACCCTCGAGCAGCGTCAAAGGCTCGTGCAAGACCAGGGCGGCAAGCAGAACGCCCACCACTGGGGTGATGTTGAGCA
>JANLWR010000648.1:0-2940 GCA_031364625.1 Deinococcales bacterium
CGAGCACCGTAGCGGAGTCAACCTGTTGCAACTGTGGTTCTTTTCTGCCCAACCTCGAGAACGCCAGCAAATCCTGAATCAGGCGCTGCATTCGGTTTGCACCGTCCACGGCGAAATGAATGTACTGATCGGCGCGTTCATCAAGCTTTCCCTTGTAGCGTTTTTCTAGAAGTTGGGTGTAACTCGAGATCATGCGTAACGGTTCTTGTAGATCGTGGGTTGCCACGTAAGCGAATTGCTCGAGGTCGGCATTGGAGCGCCTTAACGCTTCGGTTCTGGTTCGTACCGCATCGTAATAGGCGTTGAGGCTGACGGCGAGTCTTCCGATTTCGTCTGGACTGGTGATTTTGGTTCGCAAATCTTCATCGCCTATGAGTTGCGCGTCGGTGGTTTGTTCGATCAACTGTAGTGGTTGTAAGACAAACACTTGCAAGCCTCGGCGCACCAGCAAGCCTGCCATAAAAATCAGGGCAAACATCGTCCAGGGAAGAATTTGAATCAGGCTGATCAAACCAGTCACCTCTTTTCGGGTATTCACAAACCCTTTTTGAGATTTACCAGACAGATCAGTCAGCAAAACCCTTAAACGGTCAAAACGAACTTTACCGGCTGGTGCGATCACCGACTTGAACTTTTCAGGATTGAGATTACCAACTTGCAATTGATTTTTGACCCAAACGAGATATGCCGTGACTTCTGATTTTAGAGTTTTAAACTCGGCAAGGAAAAATGGATTTGAAGCCAAATTCTCGAGCGCGGTCTTGGTTTGTTCAAGCCCCAGTTTGTAAGGATCAAGAAATTCTGGTTTGCCACTCAGCACATAACCACGAAGTCCAGTTTCGACGTTCAACAAACCCGTCTGCAATTCTCCAGCATTAAGCAGTTCAATACGGTACGCCGTGGTCAGGGCAGATTTTTCTTGCAACCGAGATGCCACAAAAACCATGGCGGCAGTCATAAAAAGCGAAGGAATTAAAATCATCACCACCATCAGGTCAAGTTTGGTACTGAGCTTGGCACGGTAAAACCAAGCAAGAAGCGAATTGTCTTTGACTGGCGGCACGGTCATGGAGGTTATTATTCATGTACTATCCTCGAGCCAAATTGAAGCCAATCTGAAGCCGAGCTGAGGCAGCTCAAACCCAGCCAAGGCGTTCAAATTAAAGACCGACGCTCAACCCCCAGGTGAATCGCTGCCTTTCTCGCGTGAGGCTTGTTGCTCGTTCATCTGTTCCTCTTTGGCGCCCAAACCACGGCTGGCCTTGGGGGTTGGTGAATCTTTGGGTTTCAATTCTTCGTGCAAGGCATCGGCTTCCTGGCTCGAGAGGACTGAAGGTTTTGCCGCTTCAGGGTTCATGTTGACCTCTTGGCTGGCGAATCCAATAAATGCGCCTCGAGAAACCAGAGTTTCTTGTCAAGCGCTCGGCTGATTTCGGTAAACAAATCGGCGGTATCCAGATCATCCTGGCTGTCTTTGATGTTCTGACGAACCAAAGCGCCAAACGCCGCCACTCGAGCCACAATGGCTTCTAAATGATCGGTGCAGCTTACTGCCTGCAAATCGTACTCGGGCAAACTCGAGGTCTTCGCGGCACAACGCACCGTGCCGTAAACATAACCGCCCAATGCCGTGGCACGTTCGGCAAGCTCATCGACAAAGCCCAAGACTTCCGACGCGACCTCATCAAAAAGTTCATGCACCGCAATAAACTGCATTCCCTTGACATTCCAGTGCGCCTGTTTGCACTGCGAATAAAGGTCGCTAGCATCGGCAAGACGCGCATTCAAAATGCCAACCATCGTCTCTCGAGTTTGGGCTTTCAGGTCGATGCTGTTTTCAAACAAAATATGCTTGACTGCCGTTTTCTTTGGTTGGGCTTCAGTTTTTTTGAGGATTGGTTTGACTTCTGATTTCTTTGACATGGTCTTGCCTCCGTTGATGTAAAAAGTCTTAAACGAACCAAAGTCTAGGCTCGAGACTTGCGAACCAGCTTGGCGTCAACTGAATCTCGCCTGAATTTCTTGACTTTCAACCATTATCCTCAGCTCGCCCTCAGTTTGGCTTCAACAAAAATCCGTGGTGATTGGTTGTAAATTAAAGACCGTGAAACGCATTTTGGTGATCGATGATGATGTCAGCGTTCGTAACTTTCTGAAACGCGGCTTGTCCTTTGAAGGCTTCCAAGTCGAAACCGCCGAAAGTGGCGAAATCGGCTTGCGAGCCGCCCTGGACCGCGCACCGCACTTAATGATTCTAGACTTGATGATGCCAGGCATCGACGGTTTTGAAGTCCTGCGCCGACTTCGTGCCGCCGACGTACAACTGCCAGTCATCATGCTGACCGCCAACGACGAACCAGAAGCCCAGATGGAAGGCTTGAACACCGGCGCCGACGATTACGTGATCAAACCCGTTCACTTCGACGTTCTCATGGCACGGATTCGCGCCATCGAACGCCGCTCCAACGGCACCATCTCCAACCTGCTGCGCTTTGATGACATTGTCCTAGACGTTGGCGCATTCGTCGCCAAACGCGGCACGAGGGTTCTGACCCTGACCAGCCGCGAATTTAGGTTATTACAAGAATTTCTCGAGCAACCCGAACGCGTCATGAGCAAAAAATACTTGCTCGACCGGGTTTGGGGCGAAGAATTCTTTGGCGACGACAACGTGGTCGAAGTTTTCGTATCGCAGTTGCGGCAAAAGCTCGAGGAGCAAGGCGAACCCAGGTTGTTGCAAACGATTCGCAATGTTGGTTATGTGCTGCGGATGCAGTAAAGGTTTTGCATCAATAGAAAAATTGATTACAAAACTCGAGACTAAAAAGTCACCCCCTGGCGTTAGGTAGCGACCATGCCCGAAGGTGCATTTTATGGTCAAGACAGGGGGTCGCCGCGTGTAAAAGAATTCTTGGAATATATTTGACTCGAGCACGACCC
>JANLWR010000725.1:0-4570 GCA_031364625.1 Deinococcales bacterium
ATCCAGCGCCAGTTCATCGAGGCCTCGACGGATTTCCTGCTGGTCACCGAACTGTCGTTGCCGGGGGTGCGTGACTGGTCTACACGGTAGAAACGTTCAAACACGCGCCCGAGGTCTTCGGGGGCAATGCCCAAACCTTGATCGGTAATTTTTAAGATGGCTGTTTGATGGTCTGTTTGCAGTGACACTCGAATTATTTTGTCTGACGGCGAGTACTTGATGGCATTCTCGAGCAGCACCAGCACCAATTGTTTTAATCGGTCATTGTTCCCCAAGACGGTCACCGGCGGCAATTGGCTGCACTGGATTTGGTGTTGTGTTGCCAGATGCTGGGTGATTCTTAAACTTTCGGCAATCAGTCTGTCCAGGCGCAGGGGCACAAATTCTGTGTGTTGTGCCGCGTCACCGCGTGCCACCGCCAGCAAGTCGGTGATCAAACGCGACAGGCGCGATGCCTCGCGTTCGGCGTCGGTCAGCATCTCGAGGCGCTCAATGGCGGAAATATTGTTGTAACGCAGTAACAACTCGAGGTTGCCACGGATGGCGGTCAGGGGCGCTCGAAGTTCGTGGGCGGCATCTGAGACAAAACGGCGCTGGGCTTCGTTGAGGGTGCTTAACTTTAAGTCCCTCGCCATTAAGAGGCGCGTCAATCTGGCACGTTCGACATCTGCCCAGGTTCGTTCGGCAGTCTCTGAGACGAGCAGTATCTCGTCCGATGTCCAGACCCGAGGACTCGATTCCTGAACACTTAAAATGGCTTCGAGTTTACCGCTTTTGATCAGTGGTAGACTGATGTAAGCCAAAACACCAAACTCGAGATAGGCTTGGCGCTGTGCTTGGTTGAAGCGTGGATCGGTTTGGATATTTTCGATCACCACAATGTTGCCTGCTCGCAAATCATTGATGACCGACCCGCCAAAATTTCCCAATTGAAACCGTCCAGCCACCTTGGGCGTCAATCGTCCATCGTCCTGGTGGATCAGCGCATGTTCACCGTCGGATTCGACTTCGGCATAAACAACACGATCTGCATTTAAGCGCGTTGCCAGCAAGGCAGCGGCTTGAATCTGAATTTCCTCTGGGTCTTCAAGATCACGTAAAGTATCGGCAAGCAACAAGCGGTATTCGTCTCTTTGGGCTGTCTGTCGCAAGACCGTTTCAGAGTGGCGATGATCGGTAATATCGGTAAAAATCAAGGCAACTTGGGAATTTTGCACACCAACCCGCACCGCCTCGACCTCGAACACTCGACCCATGGCGATTGATCCCAGTTCAAAACGCTGCGTTTCACCCGTTTGTGCCACCTGCGCATAGGTATCAATCCAGTGTTGCTCTAAATCGGGTACAAGTGTACGGGCTGTTTTGCCAATGGCGCCCTGCAATCCGGTATGAACCTCGAAGGCTGGGTTGACCTCGAGAAAACGATAATCGACCGCCCTGCCAGAATCGTCGTAAAGCATCTCGAAGATGCAAAAACCTTGGTCGGTGCTTTTAAAAAGCATTCGGTAACGGTCTTCGGAGTTTCGCCGCGCGGTGATCTCTTCGATCATCACCGCGACGCGCACGACTTCAGAAGATTGTCCAAGAATGGGTTGCAGATGCTCGAGCCAGATTCGTCCTCGGTCGGGTCCAGCGCCTTCGACTTCAAAATTTTGAATCGCTTTGCCCGTTTTGAACACTTCCAACAGCGCCGGCTCGAGCACATCGGCAAGCTGCGGGACAACTTCGCGCACGGTTTTACCAATAAAGCTTGAAGGGTCGCTGCCGTTCATGGCGGCAAGTCCAGCGTTGCAATAGACGTATTTTAAATCTTGGTCAATAACGGCAACGCCGTTGGGTGTTGAGAGTAAGGCTTCAAGCAATTGTGTTTCAGAAAATTTCATGTGAACCTTGCTTAAACCAATTCAAATATGCTTGACCTGATGGGTTTAATTCTACAGGAAAGAAAAGTATCCTGTCGAATTCGCGTAAGTCACACCATTTCAATCAAGTGGTTGGAATGTTAACCACCGCGTCATTTGCAACGGCAATTTTTAAACGCACGATTGCCAGCGTCCCAACGCCAAGTTCACTCTCGAGGAGAATCTCGCCGCCGTGCTGGTCAACAATCCATTTGGCAATCGGCAAGCCCAAGCCCGTACCGCCAGGGTCTGTCCCCCTCGAGCGCCCCTTGTCGACGCGGTAAAAGCGCTCGAAAACCTGAGCCAGGTGCTCTTTTGAAATTCCAATGCCGCTGTCTTGCACCCGAATTTCTGCCCATTCCGGATTGCAATCGAGCGAAACCCGAATGAAGCCGCCGTTTGGCGTGTACTTGATGGCATTCTCGAGCAAAATCAGCATCAGTTGTTGCAGGCGGTCATGGTCGGCTTCGACGGTGCAGTGATTGTTTTTGAGCAGTTCAAACGGATGGTTTTTGGTCAGGTGCTGGGCGTGACGTAAACTCTCGTTCACCAGATCATGCAGCAAGACCGGCTCGAGCCGTAAGCCTTCGCCCGCATCGCCCCGAGCGAGTGCCAGCAAATCGTTGACCAAGCGCCCCAAGCGTGCCGCCTCGCGGTAGGCGTCTTCGGTGGTCTCTGAGCGGTCGGTTTCGGACATATTCGGGTAGCGTTTCAGTAACTCGAGGTTGCCTTGAATGCTGGTGAGCGGAGCGCGAAGTTCGTGGGCGGCATCGCCAACAAAACGCTTTTGGGCATCGAGGATGCGGCGCAGGGTCAAATCGGCAATTTTGCGTTCGGTGATGTCCTGGGTCACACCGTTCATGGCAATCACTTCGCCTTTGGTGTTTAACCTTGCCATGCCGTACTCTTCGACCCAGATGTATTCGTGGCTGCTTTGATTCCAAATTCTAAAATTGGCTTGGTACGCCTCTTTGTTTTGCTGAGCACGCCCAATCATCTCGAGATAGGCTCTCAGGTCTTCACGGTGAATGTCTTTGTTGCGCATCTGAAAACTGACCCAGGTGGCATTCGCACCCAGCACCTCGCTGGCATTACTGGACATGGTCAAACTGTCATCTTTAAGTTGCCAGTCCCAGGCGACCATTCGCGCCGCATGAAGCGCCAAATCCGAACTGATCTCGAGCTGAATATTGCTCTGCTCGAGTTTTTGTAGGAGTTCTGCCCGTTCGATGGCGTACTTGAGCGCCCGCAGGATGTCATCGCCGTTGCCTTGCCCTTTGACCAAAAAATCTTGAGCGCCGGTTTGCAATGCCATGACGGCGGTTTCCCGGTCGCTGATGCCACTGAACACCACGATGGGATGGTGCGGTGCCAATTGTCTGGCTTTGTGAACCGTCTCGAGTCCCTGTGCATCTGGCAAGGAGAGGTCGAGCAAGATCGCGTCAATGTTATTTTCAGTGATAACATCGGCTGAATCTTGCAGACTGGTTTTGTGAATCAGTTCAATGCTGGGATCAGCATCGAACAGGTATTCACGCACCAACAGGGCATCGCCAGGATTGTCTTCGACCAGCAGTATTTTCATGTGGTTACGCTCATGGATTCACTTTCAGGTGTGCGACGGCAAACGCACCACGGTCAACCAAAAATCTTCTAAACTGCGAACGACTTGCATAAATTTTTCAAAATCGACGGGTTTGGCAATATAACAATTCGCGTGCGAGCGGTAACTTTTGGCAATGTCTGCCTCGTCTTGCGAGGTGGTTAAAATGACCACCGGAATCACCCGCAAGTCTGGATCGTCTTTGATCTTGCTCAAGACCTCCAAACCGCCCATGCGCGGTAAATTCAGGTCTAATAAAATAATATCGGGACGGGCAGCCTGCGGGTTTTTAAGGTAGGCAAAGGCTTCCACACCGTCGCGCATGACGGTCATGTTGTTGCGAATTTTGCCCTCGAGAAACGCTTCTTTGGTCAGTTGTACATCGCCAGGGTTGTCTTCGACCAGTAAAATTTCGATCATTTTGCTATCTGCATGTGACATGAGTTGTCCTTTAAGCCGCCTTGAGGGTGAAATAAAACGTGGTTCCAAGCTCTGGTTGGCTGCTGAGCCAAATGCGTCCACCGTGATGTTCAATGATTCTTTTGACGATGCTTAAGCCAATGCCGCTGCCAGCGAAGGTTTCCCTGGTGTTCAGGCGCTGAAAAATGGTAAAAATTCGGTCAAAATAACTCTGGTCAATCCCAATCCCGTTATCCCGCACCGAAAAACGCCACTCGCCTTCAGCTTCTGGTTCGGCGGCAATTTCGACCTGGTGCGCCGTGCCTGAGCGCCGAAATTTTAAGGCATTGCCAATCAGGTTGGTCAACACCTGCTCGAGTTGACCCTCGTCGGCTGTGACCACGGGCAAGACGCCAACCACATTCACTGTTGCGCCCTCTGTGGCAAACTCGAGTGACCGCAGCGCACGTTCGAGCACCGTAGCGGAGTCAACCTGTTGCAACTGTGGTTCTTTTCTGCCCAACCTCGAGAACGCCAGCAAATCTTGAATAAGGCGCTGCATTCGGTTCGCACCGTCCACGGCAAAATGAATGTACTGATCGGCGCGTTCATCGAGCTTTCCCTTGTAACGTTTTTCAAGAAGTTGGGTGTAACTCGAGATCATGCG
>JANLWR010000727.1:0-4439 GCA_031364625.1 Deinococcales bacterium
CTCAGTTTCTCGAGCAAATCCTCGAAGGTCAGGATACCTTCAAAGATGTCATCCGAATCGTTTGGGTCGGCTGGGCGCGGGGTCAAACCACCGCGCACACGCAATTTTAGGACACCCTCAGCTTGAGTGTCTGGAATTTTAAACGTCACACGGCGCACCACAGGCGTACCGCGATACGGTTGCAAACGGACATTCACACCAACCACATCGCCGGCTTTGGCTTTTTTGACTTCAGGCTCGAGTTTGACCATTCGCGCCAAGGCAAACGGTGCGACCTCGAGATTAATTTTCACCGATTTAAGACCGCTGGCACGGTAAGGATTTTCGAGCAAGACCGCAATTGGCACTGCCGCCCGCAGCGCCGCACTCGATCCAACGTCGTTTTCACTGGTGGCACGGTCACGCAAGGTAATGCTTGGGCGGTCTGTGAACTCGAGTGTGCTGCGCACGATCACACTGCCAGCAGAATTCCCTTCAAACATCGTGTCCATCGCGGATTGCAGGCTGATTAAACTTAAAACACCAACAAAAGATTCAACTGGCGCCAAACCCAACTTCCAGACTCGAGAAACTGTACCGTTTTTGACCGTAATCTCGAGCGGCAACAGACCCGCGTCCTGCCCAACCACGCCGCCCACGGCATACGGGCGGTCTGTTAAAATTGCGCCAAAAGGCACACCCGCATTCTCGGCAAGCTTAAAGGGCACGGTTGAAGATGGAATGATGGCGTTCACGTAAGCTGGCGCCGCCGCAAACCTGGCTCGAGAATCGCGCAAGAACGGATGCCCGAACGCCAGAATTTGATTGCCCACAAGCGCTGTGACCGTGCCAATCGCGCCAACGTTCATGTCGCCCGAAATCAGCCGCACCGAAATCGGCGCTCCAGGCTCGAGCTTGTACGGACGCTCGAGCGGTGTCGAACCGCCGCCAGCTTGGGCTTGACTTGGAAAAACCGTTTGATTGACGCCACGCGCCTTTAAAGCCTCGAGCAGACGGTCTTGCGCCCGTGAACTGATGCCCGACATGGCGAGCGGCGCGGAAAGCGGCACAGCGCCAATTGGCGGCAGTGCCAGCACATTCAACCCGTACTTCTCGAGCGCCAACGTCGCAGGTTTTATTGGTAACGCCCTGGTCATGACCTCAATGGGCGTGATCAAACCCAAATTGTGATCGGCGCTCGGAAAACCCGCCGACACCGCGCCCACCAGTTTTTCATTGATGTACACAGGCGAACCGCTCATGCCCGCCGCAATGCCGCCCGTACTGGCAATAAAATCGCCAGACGCCCGAAATAGAATATACGGAAAATCCTCACCCGCGTCCTGCACCACCTCGAGCACCTTGATTGGAAACCTCGAGATGACATTGCCCGCACCTGCCGTGAGCGCATAACCCTCGAGTCCTGGTTTGACATCGGACAGCGCAAAATTGCCCTGTGCAAAATTGCCTTGTGCAAAAGCCAAACTCGAGAAGCAAAAAGCCAAAACCATCAACGCCCGAAAAAGAATTCGCATTGCACCCATAGCAACACCCCAAGCCATGAGAAACTCGAGAATCCCGTGAAGAACAGGATTCTCGAGTTGTGAGTTCTGATGTCAATCATGGTGAATACAGGTCATTGATTCCGTCAGAATCGAAAAGCTCCGTTGCTTACGCAAAAAAGTGTACTTTTCCGCACCTGAAGCCCTCATCCGTCAGCTTCTTAATCCCAAAACGCACCTTCTTGCCGCCAAAGACAGCACCTTCGGGCGGGATCGCTTCGCTGACACCTTCTCCCGTTCTTGACCATAAAACGCACCTTCTTGATCTCAAGACGCACCTGTCGGGCGGGATCGCTGGCGGGCATGGTCGCCAAGCGGGAGAAGGACAAAACCTCGAGCCACACGTGTAGAGAAACAAAACTCCCTTCTCCTGATGTTGGGAGAAGGGTTGGGGATGAGGGTAGACGGAGCAATGACTGATTTTGTATTTATCGTCCGGCGTAATTGTCGCTCGAGACGAGGGCATCGCGCAAAATTGGGATCATGTCCAAAGCCCGACCCGTACCGAGCGCCACTGCTTCGATGGCGTTTGGCGCGATTAGCACTGGAATCCCCGTGCTTTGACGAAGGCGTTCGTCGAGGTTACGGAGCAACGCGCCGCCACCCGTCAAAATAATGCCGCGATCAATGATGTCCGAAATCAGTTCTGGCGGGGTGGTCTCGAGCACCTGACGCACCAGATCAACGATCTTTTGCACGGGTTCTTGCAATGCCTCGGCGATGTCGGCGCTGGTCAGTTGCACGGTTTTTGGCAAACCGTTGATCAAATCGCGTCCGCGCACCTCGGCGGTGAACAGATCGTCGCCAGGATTGAGGGTTGCCGCACCAATTTTGACTTTTAATTCTTCGGCGCTGCGTTCACCGATCATCAGGTTTTCTTTGCGGCGCACGTAACGAATGATGGCTTCGTCCAGTTCGTTGCCCGCCACACGAATGCTCCTCGAGACCACAATGCCGCCCAAAGAAATCACGGCAATGTCGGTGCTGCCACCACCAATGTCAACGATAATGCTACCGGTTGGTTCGGCAATTTGTACGCCTGCACCGATTGCGGCTGCCATCGGCTCTTCGATCAGGTACACTTTTCGCGCACGTTCACGAACCGCCTGCACGATGCCGCGCTTCTCGAGGTCGGTCACGCCTGATGGTACGCCCACCATGATGGTCGGACGAAAAAAGCGTTGATAACCCGTAATGACCTTGTCCAAGAATTTGGTCAGCATTTTCTTGGTCAGTTCAAAATCGGCAATCACGCCGTCTTTGATCGGACGAACCGCCACAATATTTCCTGGCGTGCGCCCAATCATGCGGTACGCCTCCTCGCCAACCGCCTTGACCTCTTTGGTGTCGCGCACCATTGCGATGACCGAAGGTTCTTGCAGAACGATTCCGCGTCCTTTGACATAAACCAAAAAGTTTGCCGTACCCAAATCAATCCCGATGTCTTCAACAAATTTCACGTTTTAACTCCTCGAGCCACGTACATGACGCGGCTGTTCTGCTCGATTTTTTACGCCACACAATCCAAAAAACTGGAAATGGCGGGTCTCAAGGGTCGAGTGTACCATTCTCGAGGTGTGCAAGCGATGAAACCAAAAAAGCGGCAACAAACAACCAAAGCCAAGTTTAGAAAATGAATCCAAAGATTGACAAAAATCTCGAGAGACACAGCCTCTGTTCAATTTCGATGTTTAAAAACCTGCAAAACCCGTACAATACCAATATCTTTCGGAGGAACACCCTTGAAACGGATTTTGGTTGTGCTGCTCATCTCAGTTTGTGGCTCGAGTTGGGGAGAACCCCAAAGCGACGCACCCGTTTTGCCACCCCATGTACCTGCCACACCCATTCAACCCGAACCCACCAAACTCGAGCCAGTCACACCCAGCGTTCCTCAAACCATCACCCCGAGTACGCCCAGCGCACCGACACCCGAATTAACACCAACTTTTACCCCCATCACCAACACTTCCAAACTCAAACAAATCCAAGCAAAACCCAAAGTTGCCAAACCCAAAGTTGCCAAACCGCGCCAAATTCAACTCGGCATTCAAAACAGCGTGACACTCGAGGCAAGAACCGTGCTTGGCTATCATGTCAAAATCGTGCGCGTCAACCTCGAGAATCCAAACATTCGGGTCAAAGCGATCCTGCCCAAACACAACAAAGGCGCGAATTTTGACGCGATGGTCGCAGGTTCTAAAGCGGTCGCCATGATTAACGGCGGGTACTTCAACACCGCCACGTTCGCCCCTGCCGGCGATCTGGTCATCAACGGACGTTACGTCGCCCGGGGGAAACTCCGCACCGCCCTCGGCATCACCCCCGACAACCGCGCCTACCTGTGGGTCAAACCAGAATCACTCTCACGCACCTCGAGGCTCGACTGGTCGGGCTTTGAAACCCTGATCTCGAGCGGACCGTACATTCTGCGCCGAGGTTTGGTGCAAGTCACCCCCAAAAGTGAAGGTTACAAAGACCCCGCCGTATGGGGAAGCGCCGCCCGTTCGGCGGTCGGTATCTCGAGCGAACGCAAACTCTTTTTTGTCAGCACCCGCGAGAAACTAAACTTGTGGCAACTGAGTAAAATCATGAAAGCTTTAAAAGCCAAAGAAGCCATCGCGCTCGATGGTGGCTCGAGCGTCGGCATGGCTTGGAAGGGCAAGGTTTTGATTCATCCGAAGCGTAGGATTGCGTTTTCGATTGCGGTCTATCAGTAAATTAACAGCACAGAGCGCATTGCCATCATTGATTCCGACTTAATCAGGTTTCCCTTCCTGGACACAAAAATCAGCAATCGCCTTTCTACCCTCATCCCCGACCCTTCTCTCCCAGGCTACGGTTTGCACACAAGTCAATCATGTTACGTTTAGCACATGAAAACGAACACTTTCAGCC
>JANLWR010000754.1:0-2092 GCA_031364625.1 Deinococcales bacterium
GCGAGTTGGTCGGCTGTGTTGGTGAAGAGTTCTTGCAAAACATCTGGGAGGGCTGTTAGGCTCGGGGTGGAAGGTTTGGTGGTTGGTTTCATTCGCGTGTACTAGCTAACCAGACTTTCCCTTAAATTGATGCCTATGGGGCGCTGCTTGCCGCGCCCTGCCCGAATGCGAGTTCGCCGTGTTTATCAATTTGTTTCATGAAAGCAGTTTATGTTTTTGCAGGTCGCTTGAAATGCGTCAAAGTGCGTATCGGCTTGTTAGAATTGCTGGGTGAATGCGTTTGAATCCAAGTATTTTCAACTCGAGCAACTGGCAGATGGGATTTACGGCGCAATCTCGAGCGACCCTGGAATGACTGTTTCTAACGTTGGAATTGTCGATTTTGGTGATTTTACGCTGGTTTGGGATTCAATGGCATCCGAATTTGCGGCGGCAGATTTGCGCCGTGCTGCCGAAACATTGACGGGCAAACCAGTTTCGATTCTGGTCAATTCGCATCTTCACATGGATCACACCAGGGGCAATCAAGTTTTTGCTGGTTGTCAAATCATTTCAAGCTTTGTCACTCGAGATTTGATGCAAGAGCGAATCACGCGTTTTCAATCTGAGGCAAACAATTTTCCAGCCTTGCTCGAGCAAACACAAGCGAAATTTGCGCTCGAAACCGAGGCAATCAAACGCAAAATTCTCGAGGCACAAGTCCGTGAATTGCAATCCGAACTCGAGATTGTGAAAACCCTAAAACCCACTTTTCCCAACATCACATTTGAGCATAAACTCGAGCTTCACGGTACAAAACGCAGTGCTGCGATTCTCGAGTTTTCTGGTCATACGGATTCGGATTCGGTGTTGTTGATTGATGATGAAATTCTTTTTGCAGGCGATTTGCTGCTCGAGAAACATCTTGGATTTATGGGTCATGGAAATCCCGAAGTTTGGCTCGAGACACTCTTTAAACTCGAGGTTCTAAAATTCAAAACTATTTTGCCAGGTCATGGAAAACCCAGTGACCGTCAACTGATTTCAGCCATGCGAACTTTTCTGCTTCAAATGCTAAAGCTCGGAAAAAACATCAAGTCTCGAGACGAAATTGAACGTGCTGAAGTTCCCGAAGAATGGCGCGAATGGGGTTTACTCGAGGGGTTTATGTACAACCTCGAGTTTTTGTTTGAACGCAACAAACTTTAATTCTTGGCTTCAACCTGGTCAAACTTCGAGCGAAAAGCCAAGTAGAAGCAGTTCCAATTTTAGTTGCTCAAGGGTTGTAATACCTCGCACAACGGTCAAGCCATCGCTGCCAATGCCTGCCATGCGAACTCCTGGCAGCAGCTCGAGTTTACTTTGCAAGCTAAGTGCGTCACGGATGTTACTAGTTTCAACAATCCGAAATTCAAAGGTTTGCTCGCCTTCAAATTCTCGTTTCCAAGCTCGAAATCCTCCCTCAAGGACGCTGATATTGTTTGCACCCGAGGCTTGCAAATACGCGCCTGCCAGTTCACCTTTTGAGCCATTGCCACAAACCACAATCACTTGCGCGTCGCTTGGGATTTCTGGAGTGACACCATCCTCCAGGTCGGACAACGGCGCTCGAATCACATTGCGCTGCCCTGCCAGCGTCTCGAGCGGCATTGCCATCGCCTCGAGTTCGTCGCGCACATCAATTAAAATTGCATTTTCGGGAATTTGGGCGGGAGTAAATCGGTTCACAACCTCATTCTAATACTTTTACAAATCTTGTCAGTTGTCCGCACGACGCCAAGGCTACAAACGACCCAGGACTCTCGAGGTAGAATACAAAAATGTTTGATAGAGTCGATCCACTGACCGCCAAAACCCGCCTCGAAAACGGCGCGGTTTTGATTGACGTGCGCGAACAAAACGAGTTTGATGAGGCTCGAGTTCCCGGCGCAACCCTGATCCCGCTTTCCGAATTCGCCACACGATTTTCGGAAATGCCCAAAGACCAAGAAATTGTGCTGATGTGCGCCGGTGGCGTGCGTAGCGCCCAAGCTGCACAATTCGCCGCCCAACACGGTTTTAAACTCTCGAACCTCGAAGGTGGCATCAAGGCATGGCAACCCTTCGGCGTGCC
>JANLWR010000761.1:0-2091 GCA_031364625.1 Deinococcales bacterium
TATTTTCTCGAGCCTCCCCGCAATCAATGTGACGTTTCACCCAACACAAAATCCTTAACTCGCTTAAGTTGTACCTGATGAGTGTCATTAATGAGCAAGCCATAACCAACGCCCTTCGTACTGTCAACGATCCAGAACTTCACAAAGACCTGGTGAGTTTGGGCATGATCGAAAAAATTCATATCGACGGTAACATTGTGAATGTCAAAGTGGAATTAACCACGCCCGCCTGTCCGTTAAAGGGCAAAATCGAGGGCGATGTTGTGGCTGCTGTATTGAAAGTTCCTGGCGTGCTGCATGTCAACGTCAGTTTTGGGGCGCAGGTGCGTCCTCCAATGCAAAACCCACTGCCTGGCGTTAAGCACATTATCGCGGTTGGTTCTGGCAAGGGTGGCGTGGGCAAAAGCACGGTGGCGGCAAACCTAGCGCTTTCACTGGCAATGGACGGCGCAAAAGTTGGCTTGCTCGATTCGGATGTTTACGGTCCGAGCATTGGGCAGATGATGGGCGCAACTGGTGATCGCATGTTCGCCAATGACGATAAGAAAATGCTGCCGCTCGAGAAGCACGGCTTAAAATTTATTTCGATGGCGAATCTGGTCGCGCCCGGGCAAGCCACGGTTTGGCGTGGTCCAATGTTGCACAGTTTCGTGCAACAAACCTTAAAAGATGCGGCGTGGGGCGAACTCGATTATTTGATTATCGACCTGCCACCGGGCACTGGCGATGTGCAGTTAAGTCTGTCGCAAACGGTCAGCCTGACTGGCGCGGTGATCGTCAGTACACCGCAAGACGTGGCACTGATTGATGCGACGCGTGCGATGGACATGTTCAGAAAAGCCAACGTGCCAATTCTGGGCATGGTCGAAAACATGAGTTATTTTGTTGCACCCGACACGGGCAAACGCTATGACATTTTTGGGCATGGTGGCGCAAAACGCGAGGCGGAACGCAACAACATTCCGTTCTTGGGCGAAGTTCCGATTGGAATGCAAGTCCGTGAGGACGGCGATATGGGAGTACCAGTGGTGTTGGCACACCCAGAAACTGTCGAAGCCCAGGCGCTGGTCAGCATCGCTCGAGTTCTGGCGGGGCGTATCAGCGTGTCACTGCTCGAGTTGCTGCCAATGGTGTGAAATGAACATGCAACTTTTAGCATTTGTCTCACAATCTGCAACCTGACGTTCTCGTACACTCTCAAGGATTCCAATGATGATTTCAGTAGCCAGCGACTCCACCAAGAGCCGAGTATTGTACTTGCTGCGCGGTAGCGGGCGCGGCACGGCGCAAGCCGTTGCCAGCACGCTCGAGATCAGTGCGCCTGCCGCCAGAAAACATTTGATGGACTTGGAGGCGGATGGGTTGATCGAATCTCAGGTGGAGCGTCCTGGCGGTCGTGGGCGTCCTCAGCATGTGTTTAAACTCTCATCTCGTGGCGAGGAGCATTTCCCAAAACGCTACGCGCAACTGTGCGACGACATCCTCGAGCATGTGCAAAGTTTGTACGGTTCGGGAGCGGTACTTGATGTGCTCGATGCCAGAAATGCCAAGTTGCTCGAGGTTTGGCGCGACCGGGTGCAAGGGAAAAGTTTAAAAACCAAACTCGAGGCGTTGGTGCATATTCTGAACGAGATCGGTTATGAGGCAACCCTCGAGCCTGGTGGTGATGGCGTGTTTTACTTGCTTGAGGGCAACTGCCCGAGTTTGGATGTGGCACGAAAATACCCGCAGTTGTGCCAGTCCGAAGCGAATTTGTACGCAAGCATTTTAAATGCCAGCGTCACCCGAGAGCAGCAAATTTCTACTGGCGCGAGTGCTTGCCGCTACCGAATTGAAGCTTGAGGTGAGTTAAAAATCAAGTAAAGATGATTTTGAGCCAAGAATCGATTCTGCTGTTGGGGTCTGATTCTAGACCCAGTGGGGAAGGTGGTCGCAACTTTGGGGTTCACTCGAGTTTAGATCGGGTGCGTCCTCAAAATGGGTATAAACCCCCTCAAATTTGTATTTCGACTGAATTTCCGCAAGCCCTCACCCCGTCGTTCGCTGCGCTCACAACGACCCTCTCCCGCATATGCGGGAGAGGGTGACGAG
>JANLWR010000777.1:0-3350 GCA_031364625.1 Deinococcales bacterium
CACCATCCTGACCACCGTCACCTGCAGCCTCTCGAGTTTGGGGGCTGACGAACGCCGCGCGTTTTTGATTGATGTCAAAGCACCAGCTTCAGGCGGCGTGTACGTCATGAGCGCTCGGGTCGGCGCGACTGAAACCGATCCAATTTTGACCGATAATTTTGCTGTTGGCAGCACGATTGTTGACGAACCCGCACCTTAAATCTCTCAGAAATCCAGACTCGAGTGACCAGAATTTCTCGATTAGGTAAAACAATTTGCTGCACAGGTTTTTTCGCGCATCAGCGACAATAAATTCGAGTCTGGCGTAGAATTTATGTATCCAAGTTTCAAAACAGTTTGCACGCACCTATCCGCAGGAAAAGGTTTGACCTTTTAAAAAGGAGGACGTATGAAGCAGTTTCAAAAGTGGTTGATCGTCTCGGGTTTTGGTGCGCTTGGTGCTGTTTTGCTGTGGGCTTGCGCCCCTGCCCCAAGTGCCGCGCCCGTGGCTGGCGCTAAATCTGCCACCATGACTTCACTCAACACCTTCGCCAGTGGTGCGCCCAGTACCGCTGTTGGCGCAGCCAGTCTGATTCCCTCGAGTGACGGCAAAACCAAAGTGACTGTGACCGTCACGGGTCTGACCGCCAACACCAAACACATTGGGCATATTCACACGGGTTCGTGCGCCAACCCAGGTCCTGTGGTCTTGCCGCTCGAGGAACTTGGCAGCGACGGGAACGGCGCTGGGAACGTCTCGAGCACGGTTGAAACGGCAAAGATTCCGGCGGCGGCATACGTCCAGTACCATCAGCGCGGCAAGGGCGACCCTGCCGGCGCGGGTGCGGGCATCGTTTGCGGCGACATCAAATAAAGGAGTCTTATGCAAATACGAGCCAGCCAGGTCTTCATGTTGTCCATGTTGGGTATCGCTACGGTGTTCTCGAGCAGTTTGGTGCTTGGGCAAACCAAAACAAACATCCTGAACGGCGCGTCAAAATCCAGCAGCATTGCCCTCTCGAGCGACGAACGTTACGTCATTACCGCCAACAGTGAGGACGATTCGATCAGCATTTTTAAGACTGCGACTTTAGAGCGCAGCGCCAAACTCGAGGTTGGCAACGAGCCGATCAGCGTGGTGATTCTGCCCGACAATGCCACGGCGTTTGTGGCAAATCAAGCCGATGGAACAATTTCTAAGATTATCAACCTTGACACCAGCGAACCAAGCATCTCGAGCGTGACACCCGTAGGTTCAGAACCGACCGGTTTGGCGCTCTCGCCAACTGGGGCAAAGTTGTTTGTGGCGCAGTGGGCGCAAAGTCGGGTTTCGGTCTTCGACACCTCGAGCATGGCTTTGATTGGCTCAATCAATGTTCATAACCCTCGAGCGCTTTCTGTGACCAACGACGGCGATACCGACGATAAAGACGAGACCTTGGTCGTGCCAGAATTTTACGGCGTGCCGCTGGCTAACGCCGAAGCGACAGACGCCAGCCGTGAGGGCGTGGTGCGTTTGTACCGCACGGACAACCTTTCGCCCGTGGGTCCAATTCGGTTTTCGCCCGCCGATTCTGGTTTTGTGCCCGAAGGCACGAGTGCGGGAACGGTCAAGACCGCGCCAAATCAAATTTTTGCCGCCGCCATTTCGGGAAGTCGGGTCTACCTAACTTCGATCTCGGCATCGCCAAAAGCCCCAGCCAAATTTAACGGCAACGTTTACCCCGTGGTTTACGTCGGCGATTTAAAATCCAAGCTCGAGGTAACTGGTAAAAACGGCACGACCAACCTGGCAAAAAGCGTGGCAGCCGCACTGCCAGCGGGTCAGAAACGCTTCTTCCTGGCTGACTTGGCAGACCTGGCATTCGCTCCAAACTCGAGCAACGCCTACGTGGTGGCTCGAGGGGCGGACGTTTTGCAACGCGTCAACTTTGAAACGGCTGGGGTCAGTTTGGGAGTCCCTGGCAAGGTGCAAGTTGATCTTGGGACTGCACCGGCGGGTACAAGCTTGGCGTGTCAAAACCCAACTGGGGTTGTGGTTGCGGGCAAGCTCGGCAAAGTTTTCGTCAACTGTTGGGTCAGCCGCGCATTGGCTGTGGTGGGCATTGCCAGCCAAAGTCTTGAACGCGTCATTCCAACCTCGAGCGCCCCAGCCACCAGCGAAGAATTAAAGATCAACAAAGGACGACGTTTTTTCTTTACGGGTCGCGGGCGTTGGAGCAAAGAATCCTGGTCGAGTTGCGGTTCGTGCCATCCTGCGGGACTGTCGGACAACATCACCTGGCAATTTGGCGCAGGACCAAGACAAACCACGTCTCTGGACGGCAGTTTCAGTCATGGATCTGGCGAGCAACAGCAACGCATTTTCAACTGGTCTGCCATTTTTGACGAGGTTCACGACTTCGAACGCAACCCTCGAGATGTCTCGGGCGGCTTGGGCGCAGTCACCACCGACGGTTGCGGCGACCTGAACGAAGAACGACAGGTTACTCTGGCTGGCGGTCTGGACAAACCCGTGCGCGAAGTGGTGGCAACCACCGTTCCAATGTGCACCAAAGATTGGGACGACATTGAAGAATACATGAAAACCATTCGTCCACCCAAAGCCTTAAGCGATCTCGAGCCGTCGGCAATTGAGCGCGGCGCGGCAATCTTTGGGTCAAGCACAAGCTCGAGTCAAAACGGCAATTGCGTGGCATGTCACGGTGGCGTCGGTTGGACAATCTCGAAATTGACCTTTGTGCCGTCTGGAACAAAAAACGAGCAACTCTCGAGCGCGGCATTTGTCAGTCCGTTCAAAGGCGCATTTGAAACTTTGAATTTCAACACCACGCAACTTGGCAACCAAGCCCCAGTCAAAGACACCACGACCGGACCAAGTGAGCCTAAAGCCGTCGGTCCAAAACAAGTGACTTGCGTGATTCGCAACGTTGGCACGTTTGGCGTTCCTGGCAACACCAGTCGCACCGACGCGCTCGAGCGCAAACCCGACAACACCAGGGCGCAGGGGCGCGGCGGTTTTAACGTACCGTCGTTGTACGGTCTGGCGCTGGGCGCACCGTACTTGCATCATGGACAGGCTTTGGATTTGAAAGCCTTATTCGATGATCCTTTATGGGTCACGCACCTTCGGGCGGGCAATCCGAATTTCTTAAAAACGGGCGATGCGGTGGGACAAAAAAATGATTTGATTGCCTACTTGCTCTCGATAGACCAGAACACCACCGAAACCGAAGTCCCCGAAGGTTTCGACGTTTGCCCACGTTGATAACAGCTTAAATCTGAACCCCACAAGCGCTAAACTTGTGGGGTTTTGCTGTGCAACTCGAGTCAGCACTGCCACCGATTGGTATGCCCAAACACTTGACTCA
>JANLWR010000806.1:0-1919 GCA_031364625.1 Deinococcales bacterium
TGCGTTTCTCGCCGTCAAACCAGTACGAGGTTGGATCGCCAGCCACCAATTTCAGTTCAAAGATGGTGAAACGAAATGCGGTGGATACCGTGTGCGACCATGCCACGCGGTTGTTAAAGCCAATGTTGACCACTGGCACACCCGCCAGACTGCCGCCCATCACGTCCAATTTTCCAGGAATCGTCAAGTGCATTTCATAAAATCGATCTGGTCCAAACCAAGGAAAATGCGGGTTGCCCAAAAGCATTCCCCTGCCGTTTTCGGTCACATCGCGCCCGAGCGCCACGGCGTTGCTGCCCAGTTTTGCCTCATCGGTGTCGAGCCTCAAAAAATCACGAACTTCCTGGCGCGAAGGGATTTTCTGCACTGGCTCGCTCGAGGTTTTTGCGGCAGGATACGGCGCTTGTGCTGCATAAATGGCGTCGGTCAATGGTTCGCTCGAGGCGTGCGAGACTTGCTCGAAATTGTGCTTGAGTAAATCCAAGACCGTGATTTCATGCAGGTATTTGGCGTCTTTGCAATCTTTGGAGAATTTTCCTTCTTCAATAAAACGGTTGTAACCCGCGACATAACCTGTCATTTCCTCTTGAAGTTCATGTGGGCTGGAATTGTAGGCTTTCACCAGTGCATTTTCGTCAAAGACGGTTTTGAAGAAAAAATCACTGCGCAGATTGTTAAAGCCAGTTCTTGACGCGCCAGATTGCAAACTCGAGCCGTCTGGTCCAAAAAATTTTGAACGCTCGCCAGAAATGGTGGTCAAATGGTTGGCGAACATGCAGTGGTTATCGGTCGCAAAGGCATAACCCAAGCCGTAACCCAAACTGCCGTAATCGTCGGCTTTGATGTGCGGGATGCCGTAGCTGGTACGCCGAATTTCGACACGGTAATGTTCGGTGTCGTGCGCCAAACCGACCACACCAACCGCTAAGGCGACCAAACCCAATCCAACAATCAAAGCAAACCGTCTCGAGCTTGAAATTCTGAGATTCATCAAATAACTCCTTTTTTGGTGGTGTCATTATTCACCAGATCGCAATATCAGATTGAGATGCACGATCCGCTCAAGTGATCAAAACCATTCTGGTTTCATCTCGAGCACCGTAACATCAAGGCTCGAGAGTAAGTTTGACCATGCTGCAATTTTGGGCAGTTCAAAACGGTAGAAATATTGACAGGTGTGAATTTTGCCTTGATAAAAGGCGGTTTCGTCTTCTGAGGGCGTCTTTTTTAAAGCTCGAGCCGCCAGCAAAGCTTGCCTCAACCACATCCAAGCAATGACGGTATGCCCAAGCATCTCGAGGTACACGTTCGAGTTTGCCAAGAAGACCTCTGCACCCATTTCAGCTCGAGCGTGAAGCAATTTTTCGGTGGTTTGCAGCACTTGTTCTAAAGTATCCTCGAGTTGTTCGGCAAGGTTTTTGAGTCCGTCCTCGAGTCGTGCGGCTTCAATCGTCGCTTGGATTTCTCGAGTTAGCAGTTTCAAGCTTGCGCCGTCAAACTGCACAATTTTTCGCCCCAGAAGGTCTAGCCCCTGAATGCCCGTTGTGCCCTCATGAATTGGATTCAGGCGGTTGTCACGGTAAATCTGCTCGACTGGGTACTCGCGGGTGTAACCGTAACCACCCAGAATTTGAATCGCGTTTTCGTTGGCTCTCAGTCCATTTTGGCTCGACCAGGCTTTGACTATCGGGGTCAAAAGCTCGAGCAGCAAGGCGGCTTCTTTGCGGTTTGTCTCAATAGGGTGCGTTTTTTCATCTTCCACCAAACTCGAGGCGTACAAACCCAGCGCCAGCCCACCCTCGCCAATTGCTTTTTGCTCGAGGAGCATTCGGCGCACGTCCGCATGGTTGATGATCGCGGTTTGAGGCTCGAGCGGATTTTTGCTGTTTCGACCTTGAAGGCGGGTGCGTGCATACTCG
>JANLWR010000810.1:0-11779 GCA_031364625.1 Deinococcales bacterium
TCAAAATTATTCACTTTTGCCGTGGTTGACGGTTGAATATAACGTGCTCGAGGCGGTTGAAGCATCGTGTCCGGAGATGGACAATTTGATGCAGGTTGGACGCAGCGAGGAGTATTTGCGAGCCGTTGGTTTGTGGCAGCACCGCCACAAACGCCCTCACGAGATTTCGGGCGGCATGAAACAACGTGTCGCCATTGCCAGGGCGTTTGCCATCAATCCCAGGGTGATGCTGCTCGATGAGCCGTTTGGGGCGCTCGATGCCCTGACGCGTGGCGGTTTGCAAGAGCAACTGAACAAAATGTTGTACGGCGAAGCCAATGCCGAAACGGTGGTGATGGTCACGCACGATATCGACGAGGCGATGTATCTCTCTGACCGAATCGTGATTATGTCTAACGGTCCCAAAGCCAGAATTTTTGATGTGATTGACGTGCCCTTTGCCCGTCCTCGTAACCGTACCGAGATGACCAAAACCCCAGAATATACTGCCTTGCGCGAGCGTCTGGTTAGGATTTTAACGGTGGATTTGGCGGTTAAAGAGGCGGCTTAACGCGGCTGGGGATTGAAGTAGTACACGCTCGAGTCTCGCGGACTCGGGCGTGATTTTTATTGTGCTGCTCGAGATTTCTGGGTTTTGGTTTCTCATTTCGCTGGTCTTGTATTCCAGCCAACGAAACTTTATAAACAAATGCGTTTAAGATAGACAAAAGTTGTAAGTTTATAAATCTTGTAAACTATAAGGAAACCGATGCTCGAGATCAACCACAACACCCGAATGTCCACAGCCACGCGCTGTTGTCCTTGTTGTTAACCCCTCGAGATTTCAGGCTTTCCAACAAATTAACCAATACCAAAAAGGGCGCGAGATTCTACGCCCAAGGAGCGGAATTTTGATGTCCAGCATAAACCCCCTACGATGTCGAATGCGTCAACCATTTCCGAATTCAACCAACAAACAAATTCTTTAAGGAGCAAAACATGAGCGGAGCAGTCATTTGGTTTACAGGATTATCGGGCGCAGGAAAAACCACCATCGTCAAAGCACTCGAACCCGTGCTGCTCGAGGCAGGGCATAAAGTCCAAATATTAGACGGTGACGCCGTGCGCGAAACACTCTCCAAAGGTCTTGGATTTTCCAGGGAAGACCGTGACACCAACATTCGCCGCATCGGATTTGTGGCAAATTTATTAGCCAAACACGGCGTTGTGACCCTGGTCAGCGCCATCAGCCCATACCGTGACACGCGCCGTGAAGTCCTCGATCAAGCCGATACCAGCCTTGAGGTTTTCGTTGATGCGCCTTTGGAAACTGTCTCGAGCCGCGATGTAAAGGGTCTGTACAAAAAAGCCCTCGCCGGCGAAATCCAACACTTCACTGGGGTCAGCGACCCTTACGAAGCCCCAGAAAACCCAGAACTTCACCTTCGCACCGACCTGGAAAGCCTCGAGCAAAGCGTAGACCGTGTGCTCGAGAAACTTGGCAGCCTCGGAATTCGAGTTCCAGTCAGCGCATGAACACCGTTCTCGAGCCACCTTCAACCAGCCACGACCCACTCGAGTTTATTGCGTGGGCGCTCACGGCTTACCCCGATGTCGTCATGCCAAGCGCATTTAATTTAAACGGCATTGTCTTGATTGACCTTGCCGCCAAAGCTGGGTACACGGGAAAAGTGATTTTTGTCGATACCGATTATCACTTCCGCGAAACCTTGCAAACCCGAGACTCACTTGCAGCCAAATACCCGCAACTCGAGTTTGTGACGTTGAATGCAGGCTTACCGCTCGACGATTTGTACTTGACCAACACCGATGCCTGCTGCGCCGCCCGCAAAGTTGCGCCACTGCAAAATTACCTGGCTGAACACAACCCCAGCGCCGTCCTCAACGCTCGCAGCCGCGACCAAGCCAGCACCCGCAGCGACATTCCACTGATCGAACACGGCGGCGCTCGAGTCAAACTCAACCCGCTCGCCAACTGGACCCGCAGCGAACTCGAGGCTTACGCCGTACAACACGAACTGCCCGTCAACCCACTGTACTTTGATGGTTTTTTAAGCATTGGTTGCGCCCCGTGCACCCGCGCCGTGCGCCCAGGTGAGGACGCTCGAGCTGGACGTTGGGCGGGACAAGGTAAGACCGAATGCGGGTTATGGGTCGGGCAAAATGCGATTTAAGAACAATCAACAATTTAACGGCAGGGCGCAGCAAGCGGCGCCCCTACGAAAAACAAAAAACCAATATTGCCGCCACACCACAAATCAATAAATCTCCCTTCTCCCGTGTGCGGGAGAAGGGTCGGGGATGAGGGCAGAGAATCAACCCACCCCACCACAAAGGAAACCCATGACCTTGACCTTAGAAACCACAAACCTCGAGAACAGCCTCATCACCCCACTCGGTGGCAAGCTCATCAACCGCGTCAAAAACCTTGATCCAAAAGACTTCGCACACCTTCCAACCCTCGAGTTGTCTGACCGCAATTACGCCGATCTCGAGTTGATTGCGACGGGTGTTTACTCGCCGTTGACGGGTTTTGTGGGGTCTAAAGACCATGCCAGCATCGTTGAGAATTTGCGCCTTGCGAACGGTTTACCGTGGAGCATTCCAATCACCTTGGGAGTCTCGAGCGAGGCAGCCAAAACCTTGACAGGAAAAATCTTACTGAGTTACCGCAACGCACCCGTCGGGTTGCTCGAGGTGAGTGAGCAGTACACGCCCGACAAGCAAGAAGAGGCGCTCAAAGTTTACGGCACAACAGACGAAAAGCATCCTGGCGTGGCGGCGTTGCTCGAGCAGGGACAGGTCAATTTGGCGGGTGACATCACGTTGTTCGAGGTTTCTCGAGGTGATTACCCCGAGCATCATTACACGCCGCTCGAGACCCGAGAGCAGTTTGCCAAAAAAGGTTGGAAGACCGTGGTGGCATTCCAAACCCGCAACCCGATTCACCGTGCGCACGAGTATTTGCACAAGGTTGCGCTCGAGACGATTGACGGATTGTTCTTGAACCCGCTTGTCGGCAGCACCAAATCTGACGACGTTCCCGCCGCAACTCGGGTCAAAGCCTACGAGGTTTTGCTCGAGGGTTACTACCCAGCCTCGAGGGTTCTCTTTGGCGTTTATCCCGCCGCGATGCGTTACGCCGGACCTCGAGAAGCCATTTTGCACGCCATTAGCCGTCGCAATTACGGTTGCACCCACTTTATTGTCGGACGCGACCACGCTGGCGTTGGCACGTATTACGGCACTTACGACGCGCAAGAAATTTTTAACACCTACAGCAAGGAAGAACTCGGCATCGAAATCATCAAATTCGAGCATACATTCTACTGCCGCACCTGCGGTTCGCTGGTCTCGAGTCGCACCTGCCCACACGACAGCAGTCACCACCTTGTTTTGTCAGGCACAAAAGTCCGCGAGAAGCTGACTGCGGGCGAAGAACTGCCCGTCGAATTCACCCGCAAAGAAGTGGCCGAGGTTTTGCGTGCCGCGTATCTCGAGGCACGGACATGATCGAACCGCCCGTGTTGGTGGCGCTTGGCGCAGTTACAGGTTTCTTGATCGGCACGACAGGACTTGGTGGCGGCAGTTTGCTGACCCCCGCCTTGCTGCTGCTTGGGCTGCCAACACCCGTTTTGATCGGCACGGATTTGATTACCGCCAGTATCACCAAAATGGGCGCGTCATGGCGGCATCATTTAAGCGGCACGATTGATTGGAAAACGGTTGCGCTGCTTGCCATTGGTAGCCTTCCAGCCGGTTATGCCACCAGCCTCATGAACCTCAAAGTCACGTTTTTGCTACGCTTATTGGCAATTGCCCTAATCTTCACGGGCATTGCGATTTTATGGCGTTGGAAGTACCCGCCCAAAGTCGTCAAAGCCATTCCAATTCCACTGCCCTTGGTTGGTGCAGCCGTCGGTGCAATCGTTGGTTTGACCAGCATTGGTAGCGGCGCAATGCTCGCGCTGGCACTGACCTTTATCATGCCGCACCTCAAAGTCTCAAGGCTCGCCGGCACAGACGTTGCCCACGGGGTGCTGCTGTCCTTGGTGGCTGCCGCAGGTCATGCTCAACGTTCGGCAGTCGATTTTCCAACCGTTGGATGGTTGCTGCTTGGTGCACTCCCCAGCACTTGGTTTGCCAGCGGTTACGCTCCCAAACTCTCCGAGAACATTGCCCGTCCACTTCTTGGTACAGTGCTGTCAATTGTTGGAACAGTATTGATATTAAGGTCGGTGCTGAGTAGCTAAGAAGGGCAGCTAGGAACGGGACGAGCACCCGTTTTCTCGAGAGGATAGGTCAATGGCAAAAGCAAATCACATGGAGGAAATCAAGGCGGTCAAACCACCGTATCAAGTGCTGGCAGACATTTACGGTTACGCCAAAACGGGCTTCTCGAGCATCACCCCCGACGATCTGGATTTGTTCAAATGGTACGGTTTGTACCCGCAACGCCCGCAAGAAGACGGTTTTTTCATGCTGCGCATTAAGATCATTGCTGGGAGTTACACCAGCCAGATCATGCGCGTGGTGGTCGGCATTGCCAACGATTTTGGACGCGGCGTGCTGGACATCACCGACCGGCAAACCTTCCAATTTCACTGGCTGAAAATTGAGGACGTTCCAGAGATTTTTGCCCGCCTCGAGAAAGTTGGTCTGCATTCGGTCGGCGCGTGCGGTGACACGGTTCGTAACGTGATTGCCTGCCCGCTCGAGGGCTTGGACGGCAGGCAAATTCTGGACACTCGAGAATTGTCGCAAACGCTGTCCAATCATTTTTCGGGCAATGTTGAGTTCGGGGACTTGCCGCGCAAATTTAAAATTTCCGTGACCGCCTGCCCAGAGCAGTGCGCCTGTCATCACATCAACGACATTGGTTTTATTGCGCACCAACATATTGACGGACGAATCGGCTTTGATGTTTGGGTTGGTGGCGGTCTGGGCGCAATCCCACACCTCGCCAAACGCCTTGGCGTGTTCGTGGAGCCAGAGGACGTGCTCGAGGTTTCCAGGGCGATCACAGCAGCCTACCGCGATCATGGATACCGGGTCAGCCGCAAGAAAGCCCGTTTGAAGTTCTTGATTAGCGATTGGGGTGCGGAAAAATTCCGTGATGTCGTTGAGCGCGAATACTTGGGACGCAAATTTGAGGACGGTCTCGAAGCACCCAGGGCGCCCAGCAACGCCAGCGATCACTTGGGAATCATCCCTCAAAACAACGGACAGTACGCCATTGGGCTTGCCACCACTGTCGGAAGAATCACCACAACCCACGCCCTCGAGTTAGCCCGCATTGCCGAGACTTACGGCTCTGGCGATTTGCGCAACACCCCACGCCAGAACGTGATTGTCGTGAATGTGCCGCAAGAAAAACTCGAGGCTGCGATTGCTGAACTCGAGAGCATTGGTTTGTATGCCAACAACTTCTTTCGTGGCAGCACGATTGCTTGCACCGGCATCGAATTTTGTCGGTTGGCACTGACCGAAACCAAAGCCAAAACCACCAAACTTGTGGAACACCTCGAGTCAAAATTTGGCAACACTTTTCCCCACGCCTTCAGCATCAATCTCACGGGTTGCTCGAACGCTTGCGCACGGTATCAAGTTGCCGATCTGGGCTTTATGGGCGCGAACCGCAGCGACGCGAACGGTGGGCAAGAAGAGGTTTATCAAGTTCACCTCTCGGGCGGTTTGGATACTGAGGCACGCCTCGGGGACAAACTCAAAAGCGTGATTCCGGCATCACAACTCGAGGAATACTCCGAAAAAGTCATCACGGGCTTTCTCGAGCATCGTGTCGGTTCTGAAAGCTGGCGCGAGTACACCATGCGCGTTGGCAGTGGTGCTTTTGAGCCGTCCGTAGTGCTCGAGCTTGCCCACGCCGCAGATTGAAAATGATTATATTGTTGTAGGGGATGGTCTGAGACCATCCCCTACAGTATTTTTGGAGAAAATCATGTCTTATTACCCCGTCATGCTCAACCTCAAAAATCGCAAGGTCTTGTTTGTTGGCGGCGGTTGGGAAACCGAGCACAAAGTGCGCGGTTTGCTCGAGGCTGGCGCGAATTTAACCCTGCTTTCACCGTATCAACACCCAGAACTGGATGCGCTCGAGAAAGACGGCAAGATTGTTTGGTTACGGCGCGACTTTGAGGCGGGTGATCTGGCGGGTGTCTGGTTGGTCATGTCGCACACCAAAGACAAAGCCGATAACGTAGCCATTTATGCCGAAGCCGAGGCTCGAGGCGTGCTTTGTAACAGCGTGGACGACCCTGAGCGTTGTTCGTTGATTCTGCCCAGTGTGGTGCGCCGTGGCGATTTGATTATTGGCATTTCGACCAGTGGCACAGCCCCCGCTTTGGGCGTGCGAATCAAACAAAAACTGAACCTCGAGTACGGCGAGGAATACACCGAATTTCTGGCAATCTTGCGCTCGATGCGCTCGAGCATCACGGCGGGTTTTGCCAGTTTTGATCTGCGCAAAAAACTGTGGTACGACCTGATGGATTCAAACGCGTTGCAACTGGTGAAAAACGGCAAGCCCATTGAGGCTCGAGCCGAAATCAAACGCGGCGTTTTGGCTCAACGCGAAGCTTGCAAACAGACGCCGTGCAAGGGGTGTACACCCGAAAATTGCGCGGTTTTTTCTGGACTCGAGATGAACTTGTGAGTGCAGGCAAAGTCTTTATTGTTGGCGCTGGACCCGGCGACCCAGAATTATTAACCATCAAGGCACTCAGGGCGCTCGAGAATAGCGACGTGGTGCTGTATGACCGTTTGGTTGGCGCGGCAATTCTCGAGTTGATTCCCAGCAGCGCCGAACGCGTGTACGTTGGTAAAAACCACGGTGAGCAAGACAGCGTGCAAACCGAAATCATGACCCTGCTCGAGCGTTACGCCCTGGCTGGCAAAAACGTGGTGCGTTTAAAAGGCGGCGACCCGTTTGTGTTTGGTCGCGGCGCGGAAGAATGGGCGCATCTGTCCGCACTTGGTGTGGCGGTGCAAATCGTTCCTGGCATCAGCTCGAGCCTTGCCGTACCCGCCCTGGCAGGAATCCCATTAACCTACCGCAACCTTGCTCGAGGCTTTGCGGTGGTGACAGGGCATCATTCTGAAGAATCTGCCCCAGAATGGCGCAATTACGCCCACGTGGAAACCCTGGTGGTCTTGATGGGCGTGGGCGAACGCGCCCATATCGCCCAAAATTTAATCACCCTCGGACGGGACAAACTCGAGCCTTGCGCCTTTATTGAACGCGGCAGCACCCCAAGAGAACGCGTGGTCATCTCGAGCTTGGCGGCGGTGGCAAACGGTGAAACGCAGGTCGAAGCGCCAGCCGTCTGGGTGATCGGTCATGTGGTGGGCGTGCGTGAACAATTGATTCCAACGTAGGGGATGGTCTGAAACCATCCCCTACAGGACACCTCAAACACGTAAAATAAACCATGAGCAAATCAAAACCGTTGCGTTTACTGCAAATCGGCATGGGTGGCTGGGGACGAAGTTGGGCTGAAAGTGTTGTCCCAAAACTCAAAACCGTCAAAGCCATTGCTTGGGTCGATGCCAACCCAGACGCACTCGAGACAGCCCGAAGCGCCTTAAAGCTGCCGAAAAAATCTTGTTTTGCAAGCCTTAAAACTGCGCTCGAGATTTTGGATGTTGATGCGGTCTTGATTACCGCCTCGGCGGTGGTTCACGCACCAATTGCGATTGAAGCTTTGAAAGCTGGTTTGCACGTGCTGGTCGAAAAACCTTTTGCCCTGACACTCGAGGATGCCCGTGAAGTGATTGATGTGGCTCGAGTTCAAAAACGCACGATCATGGTCAGTCAAAATTACCGTTATCAACCCGCACCGCAATTGGTGGCGCAACTCGTGCGCGATCAAACCTTGGGGCAAGTTGGCGCGGTTCAGGTCGATTTTCGCCGTGACAACATGTACCCAGCACCCAACATGGCACACTTGCAATGGACGCAACCCCTCCTGCTCGACATGGCAATTCATCACTTTGACCTGATGCGATTTATCCTGAACCAAGACGCGCTCGAGCTTTACGCCCAGGCTTGGAATCCAGTTTGGAGTTTGTACCGCGACCCTGCCAGCGCCACCGTCAACATTGGCTTTGAAAACAATACAGTCGTCAATTATCGAGGAAGCTGGGTCAGTCCTGGCAGAGTTACACCCTGGGCTGGCGAATGGAAACTCGAGTGCGAACACGGCGAAATCAGTTTCACCAGCCGCGACAACAACGCACCCGACACGGCGAAACTTAAAAAACTGGGAAGGCGAGAACGAAAACTCGAGCTGCCCAACCTCGAATTTGTCGGACGGACAGGAAGTTTAAACGCTTTTGTGGAAGCGATACGCACAGGAACAGAACCCGCAACTTCGGGGCGGGACAACATCAAAAGCCTGCAATTGTCGCTCGAGTCGATTCGTTCGGCGCAAGAAAAACGCGTGATCCGTTTGGATCGGTAAGTAAAAAACCCCAACCTTGAGGTTGGGGGTTAAAACTGCTTTTCAAAACGCGCTTAAAGTCCTGCGCCAACCATTTGTGACGCAATTTTCTTGCCGCTTTCATCTGCATCCTCGGCATCAATTTTCGCCTTGATGCGCTTCAAGGTTGTGACTTCCTCGAGTGCGCGTTGGTCGAGCACATCCGAAATGCCTTTGATCTGTGCCGTGATGTCGGGCACCACGATTTGCTCGAGCGCATTCACGCGCCGCGAGGTTTTTTTGATTTCCTCACCGATGCGGCGCAATTTGTTCTCGGTGGCTGCCACGTTGATTAACGCTTCGACCACGTGTTGAAATTGACTTGCCGCCTCGAGCGTGCGTGCTCCAGCCCCAATCGGGCTGAACGGCAGCACTTTGCTAATTTCTGGCATGACAATCTTTGGGACTTTCACACCGTAAATACTTTCCACCGAAAGCTCGAGGTTGAGTCCTGCCTTACGCGCCAAAGCCAGCGATTCTACGGCTTCTGGGCTGTCCCAAGCTTTCGCCAGAAAAAGAGCGAAGTACGCTTCCTTGCTGGTGCTTTGTAGCGCCTCTCGAGCCGCCAGAGATTGCTTGACGAGCGCGAAGAACTCACCGATCAGCGCGTCGCGTTTGCGTTTCAGCAAATCGACACCTTGAACCGCCAAGCGGCGTTGACCGCGTTTGGCGATCAGGTTACTGCGGGTTGGACTGACTTGTTCCGCCATGTGTTACACCTCCTGTCTTTTTAACGTAGGGGTGAACCTTGTGTTCACCCTTGCACTACTCGAGAAATTTCTTGCATTCCCTCTCATCCCCGACCCTTCTCTCCTCGGAGAGAAGGGAATTTTATGGCTTTTTTGCGGGGCTGCTCGAGATTCCAAATTCTTCTTTTTGGGGTGTTGTAGGGGTGAACCTTGTGTTCACCCTTTCCCTCGTTATTGGCTCGAGATTCTAAATTCAGAAAACCCGTTGCTCGAGCTTTACGCGACCAGTTCCGACATTTTTTGCGTGCCGTAATAGGTTTCAATGTATTCTTTGCGAATACGTTTCAACTCGGTGCGTGGGAATTCGCTCAAGAGTGCCCAGGCAATGCTGAGGCTTTGTTCGATGCTGCGGTCTGCCGCGCCTTGGTTGATGAATTTCTGCTCGAAGCCTTCGGCGAAACGCAGGTATTTCTTGTCGTTGTCGGTCAATGCGTCTTCACCGGTAATGGCGACGAGTTTACGCAAATCCACACCCCTGGCGTAAGAGGCGAAGAGCTGATCGGCGACTTCTTTGTGATCGGCTCGGGTTTTACCCTTACCGATGCCGTTGCCCATCAAACGTGACAGGCTTGGCTGGACGTTGATCGGTGGGAAAATACCGGCGCTGGCGAGTTGACGCGAGACGAAAATCTGCCCTTCGGTGATGTACCCGGTCAAATCTGGAATCGGGTGGGTGATGTCGTCACCGGGCATCGAAAGGATCGGAATTTGCGTGACCGAACCTGGTTTGCCGTGAATGACGCCAGCGCGTTCGTAAAGCGAGGCAAGATCGGTGTACATGTAACCTGGGTAGCCGCGACGACCAGGAATTTCTTCTCGAGCGCCACCGATTTCGCGGAGCGCCTCGCAGTAATTCGTAAGATCGGTCAAGATCACCAGCACGTGATAGCCAAGCTCGAACGCCAGGTATTCGGCGGCGGTCAGCGCCATGCGGGGTGTGAGCAGACGTTCGACGGTTGGATCGTCGGCTTTGTTGAGGAACAAGACCGAACGAGCCAAAGCGCCCGTGCGTTCAAATTCGTTGACGAAGTACGAAACTTCGCGTTGGGTAATACCCATCGCTGCGAAGACCACGGCGAAACCTTCGCCGCCCTCGCCAATGACTTTGGCTTGACGGGCGATCTGGGCGGCAAGTTCGTTGTGTGGCAAACCAGAACCCGAGAAAATCGGCAGTTTCTGACCACGAACCAAGGTGATGTTCACGTCAATCGCGCTGATACCAGTTTGAATGAATTCTTCTGGCTTCTCTCGAGCGACGGGGTTGATGGCGCTGCCGTTGATCGAAAGGCGCTTGTCGGCAACCACGGCTGGCAGACCGTCAATCGGTTTGCCGATACCGTTAAAACGGCGTCCGATCATTTCTTTGCTGACGCCCAAACGCGCCACGTCTTCGACCAAGCTGACGCTGGTGCTGGCAAGGTCTAAGCCTGATGTTTCCTCGAAAACCTGAAGTACCGTGAATTCGTCGGAAACTTCGATGACCTGACCGCCACGAACGCGTTTGTTGCCGTCGGTGATGTCCACAATCGCGCCGTAAGGCAAATCTTTTGCGCCTTCAAGGTACAACAACGGACCGGAAACGTAACTGGCAGAATTGTATTCTTTTTTCAGTAAATCCACTTTAGAACCTCCCTAACTTTGTTGATTCTGTACAACAATTTTGAGCGTATTCTGTCTCAGATGATGCCAGGGTTTTATGCAGATAACTCGAGAAATAATGAACTTAACGTGTTTTCACTTACTCTTATAATCGTAGGAATAAACTGAGCCTTGAGAAAAAACAAGTTCACCGCCAGTTTTAATTTCGTTGTAACCTTCTAAGGTATTTGAATGTTGTCCTTGATTGTCCACATACACTATGTTCTCAGAAGAACGTAAATCGCTTGGCAATGAACTTAATACACCTGACATGATGGTTTGTTCTTCTTCAGGTAGTCTCGAATCAATCAAACCACGTACATCATCTGAAACTCGAGCTTGTGGGGATTGAGTATTATTACATCCTGAAAGCAGTGTCAAAACGAAGAAGCAAGAAATTGAAAAGATTTTTGAATTCATAGTTGCAACTCCTTTTTGTTCAATAAGACTTACTCTCAGGACAGCTAAATATACTTAAAACAATCCTTACGCCGTTGCTTTGAATGCAGTCTCGAGCGACTTCATGTAATCCGCCATGTAAGCCGGGAATTCATTTTCGGGAACAAATCGCGCACGTCCGACTTTCTCGAGGGTGGCTGCGTCGTTCAGGAAGTCGTTGATGCCGCCGCCTTTGTGAAGCATGGCTTCACCTGTTCTGTTCAGGGCGGTCATCATTTGCATCATGCCGTAAGCTTTTTCCATGCTGCAACTGGCGTCTACTTTGTCGTAACCGTTTTGCTGAAGGAAATCTTCGCGGATGATGCGTCCAACCTCGAGGTTGAGGCGTTCTGCGTCTTGCAGCGCATCAGGTCCGACGAGTTGCACGACTTCCTGAAGCGCGGCTTCGCGTTGCAACAATGTCAGAATCTCGAGGCGCAATTCTGGGTAGCTTTG
>JANLWR010000823.1:0-2698 GCA_031364625.1 Deinococcales bacterium
GAGGTCGGTGTCAATTGTGCCAAGGTAACTCGAGACAATGCGCACCACCAGCGCAAAGTTGTAAAACAAATTTGCCAGAACAATCAAAAACGCTGTGCCTGAAAGGTTGATACCAATAAAACCATTTGAGCCGAATAAAGCATTAAAACCCATTGCCACGACAATGGTTGGCACGACAAATGGCAGTGTCAAAACAGCCTCGAGCGTGCGCTTGCCAAAAAAATCGAACTTGGCAAACACCACCGCCACAGGCACACCCAGCAAGACTGTCAACAGCATTGAAATACCAGCATTCTGAAACGTCCAGATCAACCTGGAAACGTAATACGGATTCTCGAGCACCGCCCAAAAACCAGCCAGCGAAAACGTACCCAACAGCAGTTTCAGGATTGGGAAAGCCAGAAATACCAGCAAAAATCCAAGTGGCACAATCGCCAGCAACCAACCCAACCTGCTGGCTCGGGCGCTGTTCAAATCTGATACTCGAGGATCACGGGCGCGTGATCGGAAAAAATATTTTCATTGTGAATTCGTGGATTTGTTGCCAGCGCCGCCAACTTGGGTGTGGTGAATTGATAATCCAGACGCCAACCAACATTCTTCGCCCGCGCCCCACCCCGCGCCGACCACCAGGAATAATGCACCGCCTCTTGCCCCACCAAATCCCTGAACGAATCGCGCCAGCCAAGCTCGAGCAAACCGTCAATCCAAGCGCGGTCTTCGGGCAGAAAACCGCTTTGATTTTGATTGGCACGCCAGTTTTTGAGGTCAATTTTTTGATGCGCGATGTTAAAATCCCCGCCCACAATCAACTCGCGCCCAGCCGCTTTCAAAGTCTCGAGATGCGTCAAAAATTCTGCCAGAAAACGCATTTTCGCCGCCTGACGCTCCTCGCCGCTCGAGCCACTGGGAATATAGGCACTGACCACATCAAAACCATCAAACTCAGCCCGCAAGACCCGACCTTCACCATCAAATTCGCTCGAATCGATGCCAAACGAAACACTTTTCGGCTCGAGCCTGGTCAGGATTCCAACGCCCGAATAACCAGGTTTTGTCGCAGGATTCCAAAATGCCCTGTAACCCTTCAAACCCAAATCGGGCAGTTGATGCTCGAGCGCCCGAACTTCCTGCAACAAAATAATGTCTGGTTGAAGTTCCGCCAACCAGGCGAACGCGCCCTTGTTGTGGGCGCTGCGAATACCGTTCAGGTTAAAAGTCATGACTTGCACAACAGCAGTCTAAAACACTTGCCCTCCCCTTTTCGTAGTCAAAGCGCTAGAATGCCCTCATGGCTGTCAAACCCCCCCAACACAAGCTCGAGGTGGACATCTCCAAAGATGTGCTCACCGGAATCGCCAGCATCGCCATCGAAGGTGTCAAAGGCGTCACACCCGTCACCCCGCCCGTCAAAATGGGCGAATTCCTGGCAGGCAAACGCCTGAAAGGCATCAACATCACCCGCGAGAACGCCAACGTGATCGTGGATTTAAGCGTCAACGTGGACTACGGACGCGCCATCCCAGAGGCGGCACTCGAGGTGCAACGCGTGGTCGCCGAAAACATTGAAGTCATGACCGGATTAAGCGTCAAAGCCGTCAACGTGACCGTGCAAAGCATTGTGCTGCCCTTGGAAGTCAGCAATGGCTGAAGTTCAAACGGGAACACGCCGCCGCGCCAGAGAACTCGCCTTTCGGGTGCTGTTTGAAGCCGAACAGGGCGGCAACGACATCAACACCGCCTGGGAAAACGCCAAACTCGAGGTTGTTGAGAAAAAAGAAAGCCGCGACCGCGACGAACCCAGCGCATTGGATTCTGAGGGCATGATTTTCGCCCACCGTTTGGTCTTGGGTTTCGACGAAAAACGCTACGACGTAGACCAGACCCTCGAGCGCGTGATTGAAGGCTGGACATTCACACAAATGTCGCAAACTGACTTAACAATTCTGCGAATCTCGAGCTACGAGATGATGTTTTTAGACACCCCGCACCCAGTCGTGATTGAAATGGCGGTCAGGATTGCCAAACGATACGGCGGCGAGGAAAGCGGGAAATTTGTCAACGGTGTGCTGGCAAGACTGATTAAGCACCTCGAGAAGGTTTAGTTACTCGAGCATTAATGAATCTATTCATGTGAAAGAAACACTTGCTCAGGAGTATCAATATGCTATTTAACTTGGGAAATCTTATTTCAAAATTTATGGTGAACAAAACACCATCAGCCTTTTATAATTTTCTAAATTTATTTTTTATAGTTATTATTCAGTGTTATATGATCGCTTTAATATTTGCTTCCCAATTTTTCAATTTTAGGTTACTTCTAGCTGAAAAAGAGGCATTACTACTGTGGTTACTCTTTGTTTTTTCAATGCTGGCTTCACTTATACTTTTTACTCGGATTGAACGATGGTTTCGATTTTCTCTTTTGTCTATTTTGACAATCGAGTTGGTCATGCTTCTAACGGCAATAGTCGAAAGACCAGCTTGGTAGTTGTAGGCACGTTTTTCAGCACATGCTCAAATGCAAAATTCCGGGGACATTCCCTTCGTCAAAATGGCATAACACCGCATCTCGAATCATAGCGTGCAATTCTAGTTCAGTATCAGCTTGGGTGAAAATACTTTCACCCAAAGCTCGAGCGTTAAAACCACCTTTCGGCGCTTCTTCTACCCGAAAAATCAATTCGTTCATGCTTTG
>JANLWR010000827.1:0-8324 GCA_031364625.1 Deinococcales bacterium
ACCGTGGCTGGCGTGGGTGGTTTCTTACTCCGAGCTTTGGCACTTGGATTTTTGTTGCCGCGCCTAGTCGGTCCCGCCATGCCAATCATCTCCACACCGATTCGCACCAGTGAACGCAGCTTAGGGCGAACTTTGCCAGGACTGGCAATTATTGGCGTGGTCGGCATCATCGGTTTGCTTGTTTCGAGCCTTCTGAATTACCCACTCGAGCCAGCCCTCTTGGGTATTTCCAGAGCCATGCTTGGCTTGTTGCTGCTCGAGAAAGTTGCGACTTGGGCGGGGTTTGCCAGCACGGGCGTCGAAGCCTCCACCAGTGCAGCCACGCTGGCGCTCGTTCCTGCGGCGTTGCTCGAGACGTTCGGGGTGGGTTCGTACACCCTGATTGCACAATTTACGGTCATGATGATTTTGCTCTTACCAACCGATTAAGCTCGAGTCTTCAAAACGCATCCTTGATCCACTCGAGCTTTAAGGCTTTTTGATCCCCTTCGATCAGCAGGGCATCAAACCGGCAAGCAATGTCGTCTCGTCCAAGGTAGTGCAGCGCCGCGCGACGCACCAGCATGGCTTTTCGGGCGGTGATGCTTTCGCCTGGAGTACCGTGCGAGTTGCGGCTGCGTTGTTTGACTTCAACAAATACCGTCACACCGTTTGGCGCTAGGGCAATAATGTCAATCTCACCGCCGCGAATGCGGTAATTTAACTCGAGAATTTTGAAGCCTTGTTGCTCGAGGTGGTTTGCGGCGTAAGTTTCTGACCAGTGCGGCACAAAGCTTATCGTACAAGAGAAATCCCTCGCTCGAGATGTGAGCGAGGGAATACTTGAGGAGGCTGGGTTAGAAGTCGCGCATCATGCGAGAGGTTTTGGGGTCGGCTTGAATTCGCATGACAAACTCGAAGACCAATGCGGTTAAACCGATGGTGGTCATGCCGAGCAATGCCCAGAAGCTGATGCCCATCAGTCCGCCGAAGAACAAGCCAATCACTTCCAAACCTGCAATGTCTCTGTTTTTCATGGCTTGAGTTTAGGGCATGAACTTCAATTTTGTCAAGTGAAAACCAAAATTATAGAAAGTTTGGTTTTCTATTCACGCAACCTTGATAAAGTAAAGGAATAAATAAAAACCTCGAGATCATCACTCGAGGTTTGACTGCAACTCTAAAAACTTTAACGCTGCATTTGTTTGGCGTCCGCCCACAAACCCTCGAGATCATAAAAATCACGGGTTTCGGGGGTCATGATGTGCACCAAAATCGCGCCCAAATTGATTAAAACCCAACGTGGACTTGGACCTTCGACGTTGATGGCGCGAACATCCACCTCGAGTAATTTCTCGAGCATGTGACGCTCCAAGGCGCTCATTTGAGGTTGGCTGGTGGCACTGCAAATCACAAAGTAATCTAAGGAATCAGAGACCTGGGTTAAATCCAGCATCACGATATCGGTGGCTTTTTTGTCTTCCAGTGCGTCGAAAATAATACCCATCTGCTCTTTGTAACCAATCATTGTTGCTGTACTCACATGACTCCTTCATCGGTCAGAAAACCTGACTGAGCACAGTCTACTCCCTGGCAATCCCTGGCGACAGCGTTTTTCGTCCTGTTTGATTTTCTGAGAAGCCTGTGGGTTAAAATTAAGTATCTCCCCGAAAATTTTTAGAGTTTTTCCCTAAAAATTTTCCGACCAACGGGAGTAGGGACAACGTACCTGTCGCCGAAATGGCGGATTCGGAGCGACCCAGCCCGCAAGGTGCATGTATTGGGTCAAGAAGCGAAGCGGAAAATCCAAAATGCAGGCGGGAGGTACTTAAAGCCGTTGCAGCTCGAGCTTTCATGCGTTTTGAATCCAATTCTTGTCGGGTCGCGTAAACTGAAATACGTGTAACTCGAGATATTTTTGATTGTTCAGCAACGTAAGGCAAACCGCACACCAATCTGGGCTTGACGGGGTAAACTAAGACCATCTTTATGAAGCACTTTATCGGAGCAAGGAGCATCACATGAACCGTTACGACGACCGGGCGCGGTTGGTGTTTCATTATGCCAGGGAAGAGGGCAGCAAACTCGGACATGCCATGATTGGACCAGAGCACTTGCTGCTGGGCTTGATGCGTGAGGGCGGCACGGCGTGTCGCATCCTGACCGAGTTCGGTGCGACGCTCGAGGGTTTCAGGCGTCGGGTCGAGGAAATCATTGGGCGCGGCGAGGGTTTGCGTCATACCGAAGCTCCTGCAATCACCCCCAGGGCGCGGCGCGTGATGGAACTCGCCAGTTCCGAAGCCCGAAATTTGGGTTCGCAAGTCATTGGTACAGAACATATTCTCTTGGGCATTTTGCGCGAGGGTGACGGCGTGGCGTTCAGAATTTTGCAAGATTTGTCGCGGGACGTGGACACGATTCGTTGGCGCATTCTGGCTCATGCCGACCCGCGTCAGGAACAAAAACCTGCCAATACGCCATTTCTGGACGAGTACGGGCGCGATTTAACCAAAGAGGCTCGAGAAGGCAAACTTGACCCCGTGATTGGTCGCGCCGAAGAAATTCGGCGTGTGGTGCAAATTTTAAGTCGGCGCACCAAGAACAATCCGGTTTTAATTGGTGATCCGGGTGTGGGCAAAACCGCGATTGCCGAAGGTTTGGCGCTGGCGATTATCGAGAACCGTGTGCCGCCAAATTTACGCGGCGTGCGCTTAATTTCAATTGACCTGGCGGGTGTCGTTGCCGGCACAAAGTATCGCGGCGAATTTGAAGAGCGCCTGCGCCAAATCATCGAAGAACTTCGGCAAGCCAGGGTGGTCGCGTTCGTGGACGAATTGCACACGCTGGTTGGCGCTGGCGGCGCGGAGGGTACGCTGGACGCCGCGAACATCCTCAAACCACCACTCTCGAGGGGCGAGGTTCAAGTCATTGGCGCGACCACCACCGGCGAATACCACCGTTACATCGAAAAGGATGCGGCGCTCGAGCGGCGTTTTCAACCCGTGATCGTGCTCGAGCCGACCCCAGCCGAAACTTTGGAGATTCTGCGCGGTTTAAAACCGCGTTACGAAGAGCATCACAACGTGATTATTCCAGACCCAATCCTCGAGCTTTCCGTGAAAGTTGGCGAACGCAGCTTGCCTGGACGGAATTTTCCAGACAAAGCCATTGATTTGATTGACGAGGCTGGCTCGAGGGTGCGCCTGAACGCCAGCCTCGGCGTGCCCGTGGTCGAGGACGGCAACGGAACACCGATTGTCACCCGTGAGGACATTGAAGCGATTGTGGACTCTTGGGGCGGCATTTACGTCGATGACCGCGACGACGGCAAACTCCTGGCGCTCGAGGACAATCTGGGCAAGCAAGTCTTTGGGCAACCCGAGGCGGTCAAAGCACTCTCGGCGGCACTGCGTCGCTCGAGGGTTGGATTGGGCGGACGAACTCGAGTTTCGGCATCGTTTTTGTTTGTCGGGTCAAGCGGTGTGGGTAAAACCCATCTCGCCAAGGCGCTGGCAAAAACATTATTCGGTTCTGAACGCAGTTTGGTGCGCTTTGACATGAGCGAATACCAGGAGGCGCACAGCGTTTCCAAGTTAATCGGCGCACCTCCAGGTTACGTCGGTCACGATCAGGGCGGGCGTTTGACCGAAGCGATTCGCCGTCAACCGTTCAGCGTCATCTTGCTCGACGAAATCGAAAAAGCGCACCCAGACGTGTACAATACGTTTTTGCAGGTGCTCGACGATGGACGGCTGACCGACGGACTCGGACGCACCGTGGACTTCCGTCGCGCCGTTTTAATCATGACCAGCAACACCGGTTTTAACCAATCGGGCGGCGTGCGCTTCGCTGGCGACGGCGAAATCACCGACACGCAACCGGTCAAAAACCTGTTCAGCCCAGAATTTATAGACCGCCTCGATGAAGTGATTCGCTTTAAACCCTTGGGCGAAGCCGAACTCATCAGCATCACCCGCGACATGCTCGAGGACATGCGGGTCGAACTCGAATCTCGAGATTTACATGTCGAATTTGACCCGAAACTCGCGCCGTATATTGTCTCCAAAGTCAAACTCAAAGGCTCGAGCCGTCAGTTGCGAGCCATCATGCGCAACGAAATCGAAGACCCGCTTTCAATGTCACTGATTTCGTTTCCAGAGGGCGAGCTGTACATTGGACTCGAGGGTGGCAAGATTGTTTTTGCGCGTCCAGAGCTGGTTGGCGAATTTTAAAGCTGTAAACGTAAAATACGCTATTGTGCTGCACCCCTTCTGTGGGCGATACTTCTCGCTTGTAACCATTCAGAAGGGGTGATTTTATGGAATTTCGTCGTTTGGGCAAATCGGGTTTGCAAGTCAGCGTCTTGTCATTTGGCGCATGGGTCACGTTCGGCACGCAATTGGACGTGGACGGAGCGCTGGAATTGATGACGGCGGCATACGACAACGGCTGTAATTTTTTTGACAACGCCGAAGTGTACGCCCGAGGTCAAGCCGAAACCATCATGGGAGAAGCTTTAACCAAAGCGGGTTGGCGGCGCGACAGTTACATCGTCTCGAGCAAGGTTTTTGGTGGCGCGATTGACAATCCATCACCGATTCAACGCGGGCTTTCACGCAAACACATTTACGAGGCGTGTTATCAAGCCATTGAGCGCCTGCAATGCGAATACCTCGATTTGTACTTTTGTCACCGCCCAGACCGCAGCACGCCCATCGAAGAGACGGTTCGCGCCATGACCGAACTCATTCATCGTGGCGACGTGCTGTATTGGGGCACGAGCGAATGGTCGGCGCAAGAATTGATGGAAGCCTACGCGGTCGCCCGTCAGTACAACCTGATTCCGCCAACCATGGAACAACCGCAGTACAACATGTTCACCCGCTACCGCGTCGAAGTCGAATACAAAAGGCTTTACAACCCAGACACAATCGGTTTGGGTACAACCATCTGGTCGCCGCTCTCGAGCGGTTTGTTGACTGGCAAGTACAACGATGTCATGCCGAACGACACCCGCATCAATTTACCAGGTTACGAGTGGTTGAAAGCCCGTTTTGAAAGCCCGGAAATAAAAGCCCAACTGCCAAAAATTCGGGACCTGGCAAAGATCGCCGCCGATTTGGGAACAACCCTACCCAAACTTGCGCTGGCTTGGTGCGCCAAGAATCCGAACGTCAGCACCGTCATCACGGGCGCATCCAAAGCCGCTCAAGTCCACGAGAACTTTGGTGCGCTCGAGTTGATGCCGCAATTGACCGACGAAGTCATGAGCGCCATTGACAACGTTCTGGGCAACAAAGAAACCCGTTTGCACGGCTCGAGCGAGTAGTTGGTATTTTGAGGCTCGAGTTAAATCGTCAAGACATTCACCGCAAATGAAATCAGTACCAACAAGCCGCGCAATCTCAACCAGACTTTTTCTTGCTCGAGGGGGCGCAAGCCCATAAAAACCTCGAGCATCACGAAAGTCAGCATCGGGCAGAGCAAATCGTTTGGACTGAAACCAGCCAATGGATCGTTGTTGAGGGTCGGTGTGTTGCACGCCAAGCGTCCCAGCAAAACCGACCCGCCCACAACCAGCGTCAAAAGCAGCACCTCGAGCGCAGAAACTGCTTTCAGACGCAACTGAAAAAACAGCAACACCAGGGCGCTTAAACCTGCGGCGGTCAGGGCGGTCAGGGCAATCCACCAAGTCGGAAAGACCGACGGGAAGATCACCTGAATTGTCCATCCGTTTTGCCGCGCCGCAGCATTTCTTGGCAGTAGGCATAAAGCGCGTCGTAAACAACCCATTCGGCATGGTTGTGCTCGAGATCGTTGGCAAATCCCAGATGCCTGAAGCCTTCCGCGATTGCCTCGAGTCCCGCCGCCTCGGGTTGGTTGTGCAAGGCGTTGTCGGTGTCTGCACCGTTGACAATTTTTGCCAGCAGCGCCAGTGCGGGGTCTTTTTTCCACAAATTGTACTTGCGGCAGATCGCGTCAAAACTGCATTCCTGCCCGTGATGCCCGAGTTCGACATCTTTGACATCGTAAGGAATCGCGTTCTCTCGAGCGGCGACTTCCATCACTTGGTCGTTTGGCACGAACAAAAACTCGGCGTCTTTGTCCACGAATTTTGTTATTAACCACGGGCAGGCGACACGGTCAACCTTCACTTTTTCGCGGGTGATCCATTTCATACGTTCTCCTTTTTACTTCAAAACCTGGTACACGAAAATGGCGGCAACCTGATTTCCCCGGTGTGGAACGGCGATAAACAATCGCTTGGAAATAGGATCAAACAATGAAGTTCTCGCGCCCGAGGCTGTTTTGACTCGAGCGCTTTGAACATAATTTTCAGCTCGAGCCTCGAGCACATCCACTGCTCCAGCCCCGCCGCTCACGTAAACCCGCGAACCGTCCACAAAAACATCATCCGCGTCGCCAACCGTCTCGAGGTTGTTCAGAACCTTGCCAGAATTGGTATCCAAGGCAATCAGTCTGGCGGGTGCTCGAGTGGCAACCCAGAGGCGATGGTGCAAAGGATCGAGTGCCATTGGGTAATTTGATGCCGCAGGAACATTCCAAGTGGCAATCACGGCATGTTTCTCGAGGTCAACCACCGCAACATGGTTTACCCCTGGCACATTGATAAAAACACGTTGGGTTACGGCATTTTTGTCAGACTCGAGTTGCAAGGATTCTGGGTGGGCGGACAGTTTGATGTCCAGCAGTCGTGAGCCTTGAAGATCGAGCACCGCCAAGGCGCTGCCATAACCGACGAACAAGCGCTTGCCGTCAAAACGCACATTGTCGGCATCTGCGCCAACTTGAACGCGACGCACTTCTTTGAGCGTATCGCTGTCCAAAAACACGCCCGTGCCATCGCCGCCGTTGCTGACAAAAACTTGGTGTTGCACTGGCAGCACGACCACGCCCTGGGGTTCGCTGAAACCTTTTAAGCTTTTGACGGTCTGCGTTTTAAGGTTTACCACCTCGAGCGTGTCGTTGCCGAGCGCCGCCACAAAAAGTTGTTGACTTGCCTCATCAAATGCCAAGTGATCGATGCGACCTTCAACCCCAGGTAGCGGCAGGGTTTGCAGCAGTTTGAATGGACTCGAGTTTTGAGCCGCACTTGAAAGTGACAGCAGCACAAAACCTGTCAGCACATACCTTTTCATGTTTCCATCAACTCGAGCGCCCCACCGCGTTTGGCGAGGAATACGAACAAGCCATTTGGGCGCACCAAAGCGGTTGTTCCCGCGCCCAATTCTGTCTCGAGGCTCGAGCTTGCGCCCGTGTCGGGATGAATGCTCTCGACCACGCCAGGTTGACCGATGGCGACGTGAACCAAGCCGCTGTCAGGATTAAAAAACGTGGCGTCTGGCGCTCCTGAAAGTTTCCATGACCCCAGAATTTCACCCGTTTCGCTCGAGAGGGCGATCAATTGCCCAGCATCGCAAGCCACGAACAAGCGTTTTTTGTGGTGGTCAATGTCAATACCGTGCGCCCCAAAAGCGGGCAATGCCCAGTGCCGGACATTGGACAGATCAGGCAGTTCTGCCACCAGCACCATCGATGGGTCACGGATTGCCAGAAACACCCGAGATTCGTTTTCGTCTAAAACACACCAACGCGGACGACCTGGCAACTCGAGCTTGTGATGCTGATGGGTTTCGAGGTCAATGCACTCGAGGGTCGGTTTCACGGTTTCGTTGCCGATGCAAGTCACAACCGCCAGGTTTTTCTTGGGGGCTATCGCCACCCCGTTGGGGCGCAAACCAACAGGAATTCGAGCAGTCACCTCGAGCGACTGGGCATCAACGACAGCGAGTTCTGCCGCGCCTCGGTTGGTCACCAAAACCGTGCCACCGTCCACCACCACGCCAGCCGCCTCGGGGAATTTGGGCAGGGTTTTGAGGTGCGTCCCCGTAATCTGGTCAATCACCTCGAGCGTGTTTGCGCCCGTGTGCGCTATAAAAACCCGTTTGGTTATGGGGTAAAACGCGCGGTGATCTATTTCACTGCTGTTCGTATTTTAAATAAAACGACCCGCCGTCAAAGTTGCGGTTTTCAACTCGAGAATCAATTGTTTCACTCGGGTTTTGATGGCATCGCCAGAGGCAATTAAATTCTCGCTCGGCGATGGTACAACCCAGGTTTCAAGTTGCATCCCTGGTATTTCGCAACCCAAGGAAATGATGCGGTTCGCACGCTCGAGGTCGGTCTTGGTCACAAGGTTTGGATGCCAAGCGCGAACATCAATTCCGTCCGCCGCCAGAAGATCAACCACGCTTTGAGGGATGCTTTCATTGGGTTCTGTACCGGCATTACTGACATGCAGTTCAATTCCAGATTCTCGAGCA
>JANLWR010000836.1:0-6675 GCA_031364625.1 Deinococcales bacterium
TGGTCATCAGTCATTTTCTTCGCTACAATGCCCGTTAAGCCACTTCCGATTCTTGGCTGGACTCGAGTACCCGAGAAAATGATAATTTCTCGAAGTCGGAAAGCGATTTTTTGCGTCCAGATCGAATTCAAACAGCCTCTAGGGTGCGCGTCTTGACCATAAAATGCACCTTCTTCTTGATCCCAAAACGCACCTTCGGGCGGGATCGCTTGATTCCAAGACGCACCTTCTTGCCCTTAAAGCAGCACCTAACGGGCTTGGGCGCTAACGGGCGGAATCGCTGACGGGCATGGTCGCCTCGCGCACCGTGCTTCATGTACAGGTGGTGCGCACGGCGCACCCTACAAAAAATGGATTTACTCGAGCAATTTAGAAAACTCGAGTTTCAACAGAATCTGGGAGAAGGATTTTTCCTTCTCCCAGAACGTAAATTACTTGATGCTGATGTCAGCGAAGTTGATTTCACCCAGTGGGCTTGGCTTGTAACCTTCAACCGTTGCTTTGCTCGCCTCGAGCGGTTGGCTGTGAACGAACGGCATTCGCACCACGTCGTTAAAGAGAATTTCTTCGACCTGTTGGTAAATTGGCACTTTGGCTTTACGGCTGGTAATTCCTTGCGCCTTTTGAAGCAAATCAAAGACTTTTTGATTGCGGTAGTTCACGTCGTCCACCGCGCCTGGTCCGAAATGCGGGGTGTAGAAGTTGTCGGCATCGCCGTAATCGCCGGTCCAACCGAGCAAGAACATTGGGAATTTGTTCTTCTTCCGGTCTTCGAGGTACGTGCCCCAATCCTCGGTTTTGAGGTTGAGCTTGATACCGATTTGCGCCAGGTCTGCGGCGATGGCTTCGGCGATTGGTTTTGGCGTTGGGAAGTACGGTCTGGAAACGGGCATATACCAAAAATCGGTTTCAAAGCCGTTCGGATAACCTGCGTCAGCCAAGGCTTTTTTGGCAGCTTCTGGGTTATAGACGTAATCTTTGACTTTTGGTGATTTAAAATCATTGAAAGTCGAAGGCAAGAACGAACCATCTGTCACAGCTTGACCCTTCCAGAAGCTTGCCACAATGTCTTTTTTGTTAATCGCTTGCGCCACAGCCTGACGAACTTTGACATTATCAAAGGGTTTGAGTTGGGTGTTAAAAGCAACATAACCAACATTAAAGCTTGGGCGCAAAATGGCTTTGAGTTTAGGGTCGGCTTTAATCGCGGCATAATCGTCTGGATTGAGGTTCACCGTCAGATCAACTGTTCCTGCACGCAATTCGGCTAAACGCGCACTGGTGTCTTTGATGGTACGCAGCACAAGTTGATCGACATTTGTTGTTGTTTTACCCCAATAGTTGGGGTTTTTGCTGTAGATAATTCTGTCCCCTGGTTTCCAATCTTTCAGGATGTAAGGACCTGTACCAGCAATTGTTCCAACCGAGGCTGGCGTACCGTAATCGGCTCCTGCTTTTTTGATCGCAGTTGGACTGGCAATCTCGAAGTAAATCGACGCCATCACCGCATCGAATGCTGCGAATGGTTGGTTTAAGGTAAATTTAATTTGATACTTATTTACAACTTGCACGTTCTTGATCACTGCACTTGCATCGCCTTTATAGCCACCAAGCAGGTCACCCATCGGTTCCCAAAGCTTGCCTTTATCGCGGTAACCGTATTCAAACTTGGGGTCCCACCAACGCATGACATTAAACAACACGGCATTGGCGTCAAAAGCACTACCATCATGGAATTTAACATCCGAGCGCAAGGAGAACGTCCATTCGGTCACGGTTTTGTTGGCACGCCAGCTTTTGGCTAAGGACGGCACAAGCTCGGTTGTACCCGACTTAAAGCCGAGCAGGCGCTCATAAATTGGCTGTTGCGCCTGAAGCGTGTTGCCGTCCTCACGATCACCTGGTTCAAAGTTGATCGCGTCGCCCGACTGGGCAAAAACGAGGGTTTTCACGTTTGATTGCGCAACGGCTGCCATTAGCGCCGCCGCCCCTAACGCGACTGTCACAAAAGCAATCTTCCAATGCCTCATACAACCTCCTCTAAAAATGCACCACATGCCCCTGCGAGCAACTTTTTCGTGGTGAGTGGGCAAAGTGTACCAAGCCCAGGGGTCAAAAGTGAAGCAAAGATGTTGCAATTGAGAACTGGCTCGAGGGACTCCTATCGTGTCAGACTGAATTGTGAGCGCAAAACTCGAGCTTCCAAAGATTCTGTACGATCATTTGTTTGAATTGGCACGCAGTGCTTTACCGAACGAATGCGTCGGATTTTTGGCGGGTATCTCGAGTGGGCAGGTCAGTGCGGTATTTCCGTTGGTCAACGTGGCGGGTGACGCCAGTCGGTTTTATGCCGCCGAACCGAGCGGTGTGATTCGCGCCTTAAAAGCCATCAAAAATCAGCACCTCGAGTTGGTTGGGATTTACCATTCGCATCCAAGGCATGAAGCCGTACCATCGAAAACCGATCTCGAGAAAGCCGCCTGGGATGTGCCGTATCTTATTTTGGACGTGCAAAACGCCAAGGCTCGAGCTTGGACGTTGCTTGACGGGATTCTCGAGATTCCAGTTGAAGTGTTAGAACTCGAGTTAGACTGAACGGCATGAAACTTGTTTCGGTCAACATTGGCAGTTCACAACCGCTCGAGATTGGCAATCACGTCAGCAAAACAGGAATTTTCAAAACACCCGTCAGCAACCCGGTGCGTGTTGGAAAACTGGGGCTGGAGTCGGATGTGGTGCAAAACAAAAAGCATCACGGCGGTGTTGACCAAGCGGTTTACGTGTACGGCGCAGCCGATTACGCCTGGTGGTCTGAGCAGTTGCAAACTGACCTCGCGCCCGGAATGTTCGGTGAAAACCTGACCATTTCTGACCTCGAGAGTGCCACTTTCAATATTGGCGACCGCCTAAAAATTGGCACGGTTTTACTCGAGGTCTCGGCGTCTCGAATTCCGTGCAGCACGTTGGCGGCACGGATGAATGACTCCGGGTTTGTCAAAAAGTTTAAGCAAGCCCGCCGACCAGGTTTGTACTGTCGGGTACTCGAGGAGGGCGAAGTCCAAGCTGGTGATACCGTCACGCTCAAGCCGAGTGAGATTGAGTATTTGAGCGTGGTTGACACTTTCGATTGGTTTTACGACCCGAACCCAAGCCTAGCCATGATACAAAAAGTGCTGGCTGCGCCCGTGGCGATTCGTGTCAGAGAAATGTACCAAGAGCTACTCGAGAAAGCTCAAGTCTCGAGTTGATGGACTAAATTTGAGGCTCGAGTTTCGAGGCGCTTTGAACCGATGAATTGCGCTAAATTCAGAGCTTCGTGTGCCAAAGCCAAGTCTTTTTCTTTTTCGGCAACCTCGAGCAATGCCAGAAGTTCATACGGTTTATGACCAGCCACCCTGGCTTCGGTCAGGGCGTTACGGGCAAAACTACCAATTTTGGTGGTGGCATAGAGTGCCAAAAGCGCCCGGGTGGTGTTGGCTGCATCTTTGGCGGCTCGAGCGCGTTTGAAGGCTTTTTCGGCAACCTCGAGCGCCTTGTTTTTACTGCCCCAAACGGCATGGGCATGTCCCAATCCTGCCAGTACGCCTGCGCTGGCGTCTTCGCCCAAGATTTCTGAAATCCCGACGGCTTTGCCGAACGCAATCACAGCATCTTTTGGATTTGCCCCCTCAAGAATCGCTTTCTCTAGCAACGCCTCGCCCTGCACCGTCAATGCCGCCACCGCCATAAAACCGTCTTGCTCGAGACTGGAAATGTCATAAGCCTTGAGCGCAAATTGAAGGCTGTTCTCGAGGTCGTCAAGGATTCGGTAGGCGTTGGCTAGATGTATTAACGCCCAGCCTTTGGCTTCACGGTGGTTTGGAAGTGACTCGAGCAGCGCAATGACTTCTTTGGGTTTTCCAAGACGAATCAGGGCACTGGCAAGGTTGGCTTTGACGTGATCGGCTTTGACATCTTGCAACTGCGGCAATGCCATTTGAAGATGTTCGGCACTCTTTTCTGGTCGGTTTAAACGCCATTCAAACCCCGCCAACTCGAGCGAAATTTCCGCCGAAAATTCAGGCTGCAACTCGAGGTATTTTTGTCTTTCGCGCACCACAAACTCGAGGTTTTTGGTCGCCTCCTCAAGCCGTCCTGTTTCTTGAAGTCCAGCCGAATTCTCGAGCAAAGCTTTTAAGAAAACCTTGTGCAAATCAAAGCGTTCACGCGCCAGCCAAACTTGAAAGGCTGGATTGCTCGAGTTTAATCCTGGCGCAAACTCGCCGCGCAAGCTGGTTAACGTCCGAAGGTTTGCGCCGGCATTCAAATAATCTTGAACATCAGACCCAGCCTCGAGCCGTAAAGAATCACTCTCAACCATCAAGAATGCCCGCACAGGCTCGAGTTCTACCGTCTCGAGATCGTCCTGAGAAAATCCCAAAAACTCGAGTTCAACCCAAGTTTTGGCTTCGCCGTGCGAGGCTAAAAACACCAGCAACTCGAGTGTCCGCCCTTCAAAACCAGAAATGATGTCACCATCAAGCTCGAACTGAATTGAACCCAGTAATTTTGCATACAAAAGCACAACCCGAGTTTAACCCGAAGCGCTCGAGTCAAATGATTGCTTTGATTTCAGGTTTTTGGCTCGAGTGCCGCTATCGCCTTGGTTGCGTCTTGCTCGAGGGTTGAAGCCAGTGACCGAAGATTTTCGATATCTTTCTCGAGGGTTTTCAAACGGTTTTCAGATTCGTCGAGTTCTTTAACCAATTTGGAACGAAGTCTCCCTTCATCGCCGTCCCGAGCCAGCGGTGCCAGGTTGCCTTGAATTTGGGTTTGACGGGCAAAAATGCGTTCTCGTTCAGCCTCGAGCGAACCGATTTTGGCGTTGGTGCTTTCAATCTGGGCGTAGAGGTTGCGAATACTTTTCAGCGCCTCAAAGGTGCTCGAGTCTAAGTATTTGCCCTTCAAGTATTCGCTCAAGCTTTCAAAAGTAATATTGCGTACTTGCTCGTAACGGCTTTGCAACATTCGTTCTTGCACCACAAACTCGAGCTTGCTTTTGCTGGACACATCCACTTTCCACCGCGCCAGGGTCATGGTTTGCGAGATGGGCAAGGGCGTCTCAAAAAAGTCGTAACCGTTTAACCGATCCCGCTCGAGCGTAACCACCACGGGTTTATCGAGTTGCGAAATGATTTCATAGGTCGTGCGACAGGTCTGGTATTCTTGAATCAGTAAATAGCCTTGTGACACAGCGATGCGGTTTAAATGTGTCTCCCAAGTTTGCTGCTCAAACACTTTGACGCCAAGTTCGACCGCGAACGCCACGATCATCTCCGCGCCAGACGGTGTGAACTCGAGCACCGCCTCACCCGCATATTCTGCCGACTGGGTAGCCTGAGCCTCGAGCACCGTGATGGGTCCACGCTCGAGGGTGAAACCAGAACTGTTCTCGAAACGCAAACTGGCAACGGGGTTTTCGGGGTTTTTCGCACCGTTGTACAAGAGTTCGCGTTTGCCCTTCAGTTTTGCCGACATCAGTAACACCATGCCCGATTGACCACGCGCCACACTGACCGGATGTGCCACACGGTAGGCGAACAATGCCCCTCGAGCTTCGCCGCTCGAGACTGGTTTTGAACTTTGCATCATTTGGCTCGAGAGTGGTGCGGTGGCGGCAGGAGCAGCCATCTTGGCTGATCGCATCATGGCAGGTCTCAGCTTTACTCCTTCCATGTAGTCCATCGTCTCGAACTGGATTGGAGCGCCAACCGTGCGCTCGGTATCTTCGACCAATGGACGTTCGGGGGTGTTGGGGGCAAACAACGAATAGCGAAACGAGACGGGCATCCCTGCCATCAAACTCAGTTCCACACCATCCAAATCCTCCTCGAGCGTGTTGTCAAAAAGTCCCCAACCTTGCACAAAAATATCTCGAGCATCAGATTCAGTGCTTGCCGTTTCTTCGGCAATCAGACGGTAGGAAACACGCCAAGCTGGGGCTGGAGCAATATAGGAAACGGACAGATTATGCTCGCCCTCGGAGAGCCTTAAAAGCGCCGAGGATCGGTCTTCGTCACGTTTGGCATTTTGCAGTGCAAACTCGAGATCGCCAGCCGCCACCGCATCCAAGATTTGCAGGCTTTCAAGTCGCTCGAGACTCAATTTGACAATGCTTTTGGACTCGGTTTGATACAAACTTAAAATCGCACGCTCGAGCGGGTTTTTGCTTTCCAAATCCACACCGACAACCAAACCCTCAAGCGTTTGCTCGCTGGTTTGCACCCGCACGTTCCGTCCACGCAAAGCAGTCAACGTATCGGTCAAACTCGAGTTGCTCGATAGGGTCAAACTGCTTTTGTGGACGTTTTCGTTGCGGTCTGGCGGGGTTTCAAACTCGAGTCCCAAAACTTGACCCAGGCTATCAAGCACCACCAAACTTTTTAAAATATCGTCCATTGCAGGTCGTGGAAACTCGAGCCTCAACTGCTGCCCAGTCACCTGCCCGCGCCGTTCAAAAAAACCAAGACCGTGTTTGTAGAGGGTGACGCGCTTGATTGGAAGGCTCATGGGTTTAGTGTAGAGCAAAACCTCGAGAATCGTTAAGCTTCCTCTAAAAACAAGCTTAAGAATGGACTCGAGTTAAATTCAAATGCAAACCTTCAGGCGAGACTTAAAGCATCAGAAACCGCTTTG
>JANLWR010000863.1:0-1559 GCA_031364625.1 Deinococcales bacterium
CCAACCCGCAAATCGCCAAGGTGCAAATTGGAAACACGGGTGCGTTTTAAGACGGTGACCTCCAAACCGATCGCGCCAAACATGCGGCGCACTTGACGGTTGCGTCCCTCCCGAATCACAATGATCGCGCCGCCATCGGCTTCACGCAGGCTGTCAGGTTTAGCCAAACCATCCTCTAGATTGACCCCGCGCCGCAAAAGCTCGAGTTGGGCTTTGGTTGGGGCGGGTTCTGACCAGATGCGGTATTCCTTGGGGTGCTCGTAACGCGGGTGGGTCAGTTGAAGCGTTAAATCGCCGTCGGTGGTCAGCAGCAGCAAACCCTCGGAGTCACGGTCGAGCCGTCCAATTGGGTGCAAACCTGGCACGACTGGCACAAGGTGGAGCACGTTCTTGCGACCCAATTCGTCGTCGGCGGTGGTCACAATGCCACGTGGTTTGTACAGCGCAAACGTCACATGCTCACCCGCTCGAGCCACCTCTTTCCCGTTGACCACAATGCTGTCAGTCTCGAGGGCAGATTCTCCAAGTTGAGCCACGCGCCCATTGACACGCACCCGCCCTTGCTTGATAAGGTCTTCGGCGGCGCGTCGTGATGCCACGCCCGCTCGAGCCAAGATTTTTTGAAGGCGTTCAGGCATGAATTGATTCTAAGCTTTCAGGCTCGAATACCGAAATTTGCGTGTGATTTGTTTGACTGCACAAAAGAAGCTCGAGTCTTAAACGCTCGAGCTTCTCGAATTTTAAATTTAACTGGCGATTGGGTTGCGTTCGCGTTAACTGACGATTGGTTTGCGTTCGCGCCGTGCCTCACGCCTAATTTTGGGATCAAGCCCGATCATCAAAAAGAAATTCTCGAGCGCGTTCTCCTGCCCCTTGATTTCTGGGTGTGATTCCTCGTGATGCCCGTTAACGAACGGCAAGCCCTTGTACAAATCAATGGCTTTGACGACCACATCTTCAGGAGCGCCCTGTTCGGCGAGGTCTGCCAGTTGCCCGTAGACTTCGCGCCGCGCTTCGGCATGTTGGGTGAAGGCTTGCGGGGTCGGAGTTTCTGGTGCTCGGAGCAAATCTTGTTTGGCGATTCGGCGGTAATGCTTTAAACCGCGCAGGATTTCCTCACTCGAGAGCGTGACTTTCATCATCTCAAAACTCCTTTCTTCCCTGGGTTACAGGGGCAAAGCTTTTGGCATTGGAGACGAATAAAAAAACCGCCATGACAGGGCGGTTAGGGCTTGGAAAAAAAGTCATATTCTGCTTCACGATGTTCCAGTATAGAATTTTCCGCTCTCGAGTGTCAACGCTTTTCGGCACACTGTCAATTACAATGTCCGTGCGTTCGGGGTTTATGAAATCCCCTGCCTGACGGTGATTCTATATTTTTATACCAAGTATAGAGTTCGCCTCTTTCGTGATACTTCACATTCCAAAAGTAAATTGTATGCCCGATGTCAGCTTGATCGCGCACCAAAGCTGACAGTTTAAAAACCAGTAAGCCAGAGCCATCAGTTAAACTCGAGCCTGTGAAATCCGCAATCGTTCAACAACCAGCCTCCGACCTG
>JANLWR010000923.1:0-5070 GCA_031364625.1 Deinococcales bacterium
GAATACCGACCAGCAAATCTCGTTTCGCAACCGCTGATCCTTCAAGACGAGTTCGTGAATCGCATCTGGAAGTTGTTCGCGTTGCCAGCAGCACTCAAGCCGACCAGCGCTCTCACCATGCGCCGCACGCACAGCCTTGATTGCATAGGCAGCAGCACCGAGTTCGTGTGCAGCGACATGCGCCACCACTCCCGCCTGACCAGCAGCATATGCGGCGTGCCGAGCGGCTCCATTCAAGGGTCTTGCTGCAGACATGGCACGACCACCCGCTGCGCGGGACTCCATCATCATGAGTTCACCTCGAGTCCATGCTCGGATGTGCGCAATCGCTTGGCGGGGACGCGGGTCTAATGGCTGCACCGACTCAAATAGCGGCAGAACATGTTCTGCACAATCGGCTGCCCATAAAGCCAATAGCCGATGGTCGGAGTCCTTGAGCGTCCCCCCGCGACGGATGGTAATGAATCGGGGGTCGCGGTCTTTTGGGAGGATCACGGTTGCACCTTTCCTGTTTTATCTGCCCAACGTATAGTTACGCCGCAGATCAAGGTACAAATACCTTAATAAGATACTTTTAGTGTCAGTCATAAATGTCGAACCAACATTTTTAGCCAGATTATCACAGACCTGAAATTCATCTCAAAAGCCAATAAACTCGAGTTTCAATCAATACGTGGCAATAAACTTTTTGTACTCCTCGAGCCGCTCGAGCATTTTAGGCGTGTATCGCAACCAAGTGGGTTTTTCTAGGCAATATCATGACGCAACTTCATGCGATCAATTTATCACTCGAAAATCCAAATCCCAATGGCGAAAACAATACGTCAAGCTCGAGATGGAATGCCCGAGTCATTCTAGCCCTCTTCTTCTGGCATACGATCCCGAGGAGGAAGCACCTCGCGGTAATAATCGCGTTTCTTCCATTCAGGAATCGGAGCGACAGCATCGGCTCGGGGTGTGTAAACCGAAGGCTCGAGCATCGCCATTTTGTGTATGTACCTTGGGCAGTTGGGAAAGATTCGAGTTGCCACCACGCGAGCAATCATGACCGCACCAGGATACTCGGACAGCAAGGGGTCATCGAAACTCAAGCTAGAAATTCCGTTCACGCGAAGGCGACGGGGATTCTCGAAATCGACGAAAAGCAGACCAACATGCGGGTTGACCAGTGTATTACCCAAGGTTCGGTACATTCCGTTTCCGTCGTAGTCTGGGAAAACCAAAGTCTGATCATCAATCACGCGCACAAAGCCAGGTGCTCCGCCCTTGTATGAACAATCGGGATGCCCCAGATCATCGGCAGTGGCAATGAAGAACATAGGACATCGGTGAATGAAAGTTCGGTCTTCATCGGTGAATGCGGTTCGTGCAGTTCGTTCGGAAAGACGATCAGCCAAAGCGCGTGTTTCACGTGCGTCTTGTAGCTGGCGCATTCCTTCGTGATAGGGGGATCGCTCTTCCATCTTGACCTCCGTACAACCCCAGGGTTGATGGGCTGCAACTGGTCATTATAGCGCAGCTTGCGGTATCACTCTTGCGAATAGATGTTTTTGTCGCCAACGACACTCCTGAGACATCTCAAGTCAGATAAACACAGACCTGCCAGACGCGTCGAGTACAAAATGGATACTCAACTCGAGCCTCAATCAATACGTGGCAATAAACTTTTTGTACTCCTCGAGTCGCTCGAGCATTTCGGGCAGGGTATCGCAGCCAAATTTCTCGAGGTACGCCTCACAAAGCACAATGGCGATCACGCATTGAAAGATTATTCCAGCCGCAGGGACAGCCGTGGTGTCAGAGCGCTCTCGGGCGGCGTCGGCGGCTTCATGCGTGACCACATCGACGGTGGGCAGGGGTTTCATCAGGGTGGCAATCGGTTTGAGTGCCACCCGAACGATCAACTCCTCGCCGTTGGTCATGCCCGCCTCGAGTCCTCCCGCGCCGTTGGTGTTGCGGTCGTAAGCGCCTTTTGATGCGCTCGAGTCGCGGTAAAAAATGGCATCGTGAACGCTCGAGCCTGGTTGGTCGGCGTTGTCAAAACCGTGTCCAATCTCCACGCCTTTGACGGCTTGGGTCGCCATGATGGCTTGCCCGATCCGTCCGTCAAGTTTTCTGTCCCAGTGCGAGTACGATCCCAAACCTGGCACTAAACCACGAAACCGAATCTCGAGCACGCCGCCGAGGGTGTCACCGTTTTCTTTGGCTTGGTCAATCTTGGCAATCATTTGCTCTTCAGCGTTTTTGTCCAGGCAACGCACGGGCGAGTTTTCAATCACCTCGAGCGCATCCCAGGAAAACGGCACGCTCGAGGAAATCCCGCCGAGTCGATCCACAAAATTCGCGCCCTCAACACCCAACGCCTCGAGCAACTTGAGGCTTATCGCGCCGACTGCCACGCGTGAGGCGGTTTCCCTGGCGCTGGCTCGCTCGAGCACGTCACGCAAGTCCTTGTGACGGTATTTCATGCCGCCAACCAAATCGGCATGACCTGGTCTGGCGGCGGTCAACGCCTTCTTGCGCGGTTCGTTTCCAGGGTTGACATCCATGATCTCAGTCCAATTTTTATGGTCTGAATTTTCGATTTTCAGGGTAATTGGTGCGCCCGTGGTGCGCCCCGCCCGAATGCCGGACAAAAATTCAACAGTATCTTTCTCAATTTGCATTCGCCGCCCGCGCCCGTACCCCAATTGACGCCGTGCCAGCCAAGCGTTGACATCAGCCTCGAGCAGCGGAATTTGCGCTGGTAAACCCTCTAAAATCGTGGTCAGTTGCGGACCGTGAGATTCGCCCGCCGTTAAGTAACGCATTCAAAAACCTCCAAAAACTTGTGGCTGCAAGCCTTGAAATCCAGTCACGGACTTCCCTGAGAATACGCGCAGATTAACACGCAAACCCGTGTTCCTCGAGATGCCTGAATAGGGGAGAAGCAATAAAAAACTCGAGCCTGAACGACTCGAGCTTAAGTTGGTTTGGTTTAGTCGTTGTTGATGTGCATGAGGTACAAACCAATGGCAAAACTGAGCGCCGTGATGCCGAACTCGACCAGCATTGCGCCAGGCGTCCATTCTGTGCCTGGGAAGAAGCTGGTGGCAGTCCAGAACACGAAAAAAGCGAATGACAGGTTGCCGACCATCCAAGACGTTAAGGCGACTGGGTTTTTGGGAATATGAAACATGCCAGTAGTTTAGCAAATTTTAGGCTGGGACAATCAACTCGAGAATATCTCGAGAATCTCAATTTTGAAGTGGTTCATAATTGACAACATCTTCATAAATCCGCCACGCACGTTCTGGATCATTTTGCAACATTGCAAAGAAAGCTTTTGCACAAGCTGAATGCCCAGATTTAGGACTGCATAAAGTAGCAATTCGTTTCTGCGCGGCTGTTCTCTTGCTTGCAGTTTGGCTTGTCTGGATGATCTCGAACTGCGTCCAAAGTTCACAAATGGTTTTGACCCGAGCGGCGTATAGTTCTTCGCGTTTTTCATCAGCCAAACGAAAAAAGGCAATCGTTACCAATGCGCGTTTGAATTTCAGTCCTTGTTTTGCTTTCGGTATTGGCGTCGTTCCAATAAAAGTAATAAATTCTTCTGGGTCATCACGTAAAGGAAAAAGTAGTAGTGGCAACTCGATCTGGTTTAACTCAGTCACACTGGATGGTGCTGTTCCTCGAGTTCCAGAAATTGGAAAACGATCTGCTTTCAAACCGCGATTGCAAGTAATACAAGCCACCGCGTAATTCTTGAGGTCATATGCCAACCAGTAGTAACCTTTTGTTTGGCTGTCTCCCGTTGGAAACGAAAAAGGCACACCATCTTCAGATGATGGGTATGGTTTAATTCTGCCTTTTGGACGGTAATGCTCGAGGTCGTATTCACCAGAACCAAATGTTTCACCAGCCATATCTCGTTCGCAATAGACACATTTATTGGGGTGTAAATTCATAAATATCGATTTGACTTCACTCCAAATCGAAGATGTTTCTTCATACCCTTTTTGTTTTATAAATTCTGCTGTTCGTTCTGCCGCTCGAGTCTGCCAAGTTGGTGCAAGTTTATCAACTTGCGCTTTCAACGTTTCCAAGTCTGCGTCAATCTTAATCATGATTTTTTACGAGTTTTTTTAGCCGCTTGTTTGACCCAAGCTGGAGGTTCTTTAGGTTCAACCGCGCCTTTTCCCAAAGCCATGCCACGCATTAAAGCAAGGGCAGCATCTTCATCGCCACGAATGGCTTTTTGTTCCAGTTTATCGAGTTCCTTTAAGAATCCTTCGGCTCGAGTGGATTGCAACCCAAAAATATCGGAAGTCAAAATTTGATCTGCATTTAAACCGTATATTTCGCGGTTTGGACGTTCAAGAATGCTACTGCCATCTTCGGCTGTTTTAACAATCCATAAATTCTGTCTCGAGACTGACCCTGCAACAATTGGGCTGTGGGTTGTAAAAATAAATTGTAAGTTTGGTAAAGCTCGAGCGACCTGTTCAATAATGGTTTTTTGCCAACTGGGGTGAATGTGGAGGTCTATTTCGTCCACCATAACTACACCTGTTAGATCCTCAAATTTTTTCTTTGGTGGACAAATATTTTTCAAATGATGAAGCAAATCCATAACCCAACCAACATAGGCGCGATAACCATCTGATAAGCCTGCAAGGGAGATTTGTATACCATCTTGTTCAAATGAAACATGACTATCGCTCAGTAATAGCAGTTCAAGAGAATATGGTAGTAATTTTTCGAGTAAGTGCTTAAATTTGATTATTTTTGATAATTCGTCTGATATTAGTTGTTGAAATGGAGACATTGCAAGATGATCTTCAAATAACCCTGCAACTCGTTCATATCTTTCAGATCTTAATTTCCGACGGTAAGATGCTTCAAAATTTCCAGTTTCAGTACGACGAGTTGCACCATAAGCAACTATGAAATATTCGGGAGATCTAGGGTTATAAAATACTTTATCTTGTAAGTTATTCATGGAAACTAACTGCTCAGTTTCATGAATTTTTTTAATTCTTGCTTCAAAATAATGAGTGTATTCAGAATAAGTATTTTTGTGTGGATGAG
>JANLWR010000931.1:0-5488 GCA_031364625.1 Deinococcales bacterium
GAGGTAAGGCGCGAAATTTCGCGTGATGCCGCAGTTCGCAGTGTCGAAGCTGCCACCTCGGACGGTCGCGGCGTTCGGGTCGATTGGTTCTTTGTCATCGATCCCAAAAGTAGGTCTAACTTCCATCGTTACCGCACCGCTTTAAAAACCGCCAACTCGCCGCTGATGCTCGATGCCGTGGCGCGACCAGGGGCGTACTACACGGTTTGGCAACTCGAGGGTGGTGCGAGCGCATCGTCTTGGTTGGAAGCGCATCCGAAAGATGACGGTTTTCGAGGGCATCTTCAAACCATCGCCAATTCGCTCGAATCGTTTGGTTTTTCACTTGCCGATACCGATGTTATCGCCGTTGAACACCGTGAAAATGGTAAAGCCGAAGTCCGTCCAGCGATTGCCAATTTGCGCCTGGTTGAACGCACTCCAGAAGAAATCAAGCAACTAAACATGGCAATGCTCGAGCCAAAAAAAGCCCCAAGCAAAACCATGTTTGCCGTTAAAAACACTCAAAAAACCGTAGTGAAACAAAATCTTGTGCTTGATCCAAACCTCGAGCCTTCCAGCAAGCCTGTCATTCCAAAACAAAACCAACGCCGTTTGACCATTTGGGGAATTGTTCCAGGGATTGCCTTGCTGATCGGCACCGGTTTTTTTGGGCAGCAAGCGGTACAAGCTTTTTTACAACCCAGCATGGTGGTTGTTCCCAATGTGGTCGGCAAACCTGTCCGTGAGGCAGCCAAGATTTTGTCCGAAACCCGTTTGAACACCAACCTCGAGAAGGGCAATGACAATACTCAACCGCAAGGCATTGTGTTGTCACAAAATCCGCCTAAAGGTACGTCATTAACCGAAACCAGGGTCGTCAGCATTGTGGTGAACTACCCTCGTCCACTCATTGCCCCAGATTTGGTGGGCAAACTTGGCACTGAAGCAAAAATTACCTTAAAAGAATTGGGTTTGGTTGTTGCCAATGTCGCAATCGTGCCAGCCGCCGAGGGTGAACCTCGAGGCGTGGTGCTGGCGCAAAATCCGATTCCAGGAACGCAAATGATCAAGGGCAGCGGCGTGACCATTCTGGTCAGTGGCGCACGTCCAGAAAAGGGCAAAACTTTCCTTCCCGATTTAACCGGGTTGTCGTTCGAGGAAGCTCGAGCCATCATTAAAATGTCTGGCTTGACTTTGGTCGAAATCAACACCCGCAATTCGACGGTTGCCAAAAACACAGTTTTGGCTCAAACGCCGGCGCCGAACAAAAGCGTGGCGCTCGAGGGCGAGGCGACTTTAACGATTGCGACCACTGCCAACGCCCAAAAACCGGTGGTGCCAGCCCCGATTCGACCACGTCCAGTTGAACCGGCGCCGACCACTCCAATACCGACCAACACCCAAACCACCCCAGTTACTCCTCCAGTTACTGTGCCGTCCACAACTCCAGAAACAACAAAACCAGCCGCAACGCCAGTCACCACACCAACAAACACCAATCCTGTGCTTCCAGAAGGTCAAAAACCTCTCGTCGAAACACCAACAATGCCTGATCCTGTGGTGACAACTCCAACTCAACCAACCACACCAACCACAACCACCAGTCAGACCCGTTCGGTAACATTCTCGTACCTCGTTCCAGCAGATTTGGGAACGGTAACATTAGAGGTAAGAATCGTTGACGATGACGGTGAAAAAACCATTTATGGTCCGCTCAGCGTTCCAGGAGGAACGGTCATTGACCTTCCTCGAGAGGTACGCGGTACGGCAACATTTACGGTATTGATTGACGGCGAACCCAAACACATTGAAACATTATAAGAACTCGAGCGTAAAATAGTCCTGTGAATGCTTACGGTTCTGAAATCCACGGCGATGGCTTTAATGCACATCCGAATCTCGAGCCTTACTCGAGAAGGCTGCACAACATTTTCTTTTTTGATTCTGGGATACATGCCAATAAACCCGTCATTGTTTTGGTGCACGGCAATGGTGACGAAGCCGATACTTGGCGTCATGTTTTTAAGCCACTGGCAACGTCATTCCGAGTTTTGGCGCTCGATTTGCCTGGATTTGGTCGGTCAACTCCAGCAGAAAATGGTGATTTAAGCAGCCTTGCCGCTGCCTTATCGAGATTTTTAGATGACTTGGAACTTTCAAAAATTCATTTGGTTGGTTCGAGCATGGGTGCGGTCATTTGCGCAATCTACGCGAGTCAAAATCCCAGTCGGGTCTCGAGTTTGACGCTGGTAGGTGGCGCGAGTCTTAGTACGGGCGACCTCGAAGCCAATCCAGGCATTCAAAATTTGCTCGAGCCTGGAGTCGGCGAGCGTTATTACAATGGTTTGCGCTCCTTGGGGGCAGATGCGGCGTTTGGCACACTCGAGCCGTATTATGCGAACCTTCAAGCCATGCCGACAAGCGACCTCGAGTTTTTGCGCGAGCGAGTCTGGGCAAGGGTTTGGTCAGACACGCAACGGGATGCGTTTTTGGCGGCACTCCGAAGTTTGTTTGACCCAAGTCTTAAAACAATTTCTAGACTCGAGAATCTGCCCTTAGAACTGATTTGGGGAGAACATGACCAGATTGTGCCAGTAGAAGCTGCACTAAACATGCAGCAACAATTTACCCAAGCCAAACTCGAGGGCATAGAAGGCGCTGGGCATCTGCCACATCAAGAACAACCAGAGGCGTTTTTAAACCTGCTCGAGGTGTTTCTATCAAGTCTCGAGGATCAAGCGTGATCTTGGGCTTGGATTTTGGTTTAACCAACCTAGACGCGGTGCTGGTCGAAGATGGGAATATTGTTCAGGGTTGGCGGCAAGACACGCACGGGGCAGCAAGCTTAGAAACCTTTGAGCAGATTATCAGTGAGCACAATATCAAACTCGAGAATCTGTCTTGCATTGGCACGACGGGAGGCAGACACAAAGATTTGCCGCCGAGTTATCAAGGTAAACCCATTTTCAAAATTGGTGAAGCCCAAGCCGTCGGTCATGGCGGTTTGCAAATGGTAAATCTCAAGGAAGCACTTGTGGTCAGTGCGGGTACGGGCACAAGCATGATTTCGGCTCGAGAATCGAGTTTTACGCATGTGACGGGCAGCGCGGTTGGCGGTGGCACGTTGCTGGGTTTGGCAAAATTACTACTTGGCACTTCAAACCCACTTGAAATTGCTGCCCTTGCCGCCACAGGAAATCCTGCTGGTGTGGACAGCACGCTTGCAGACGTTCTGGGTTCTGGAATCGGACATCTGCCCAGTGACGCCACCGCAGTCAACCTGGGGCGCATTGTGACGCTCGAGCAGCCTGCATCAAAAGCGGACATGGCGGCGGGCTTGGTGACACTGGTTGCACAAGTGATTTCCGTGATTGCCTTGAACGCGGCAAACGCTCAGAAACTCGAGCGAATCGTGATTGTCGGGCACTTGGTAGACCTCGAGCCTGTTCGTGCCGCCATCAACCGTGTTTGGGGGTTTTACGGCGTTAAACTCCCGCCAATCATTCCCGAATCTCGAGGATTTGCCACCGCATTTGGCGCAGCACGCGAGGCTGGAATCGAACATCAAAAAAGCCGTGGTTTTTAACCACGGCTTGAAAACTCGAGGCTTAAAACTTAAAGCACATCATCACGAATACAGGCTTTGAAATGTCCAGGTGCGACTTCCTTTAATTCCGGAACGGTATGCTCGCATTCGGTGATTTTATACCGGCAACGGGTGCGGAACACGCAACCGCTCGGCGGGTTGATCGGGCTTGGAATATCACCCTCGAGCAAAATCCGTTCGCGTTTGATGGTTGGGTCTGGAATAGGCGCAGCCGAAAGCAGGGCTTCGGTGTACGGATGTTTGGGATTCAGATACAGTTCTTTGGCTGGCGCGACCTCCATGACCTTGCCCAAGTACATCACGACCACACGGTCGCAAATGTATTCGACCACCGCCAAATCGTGCGCAATGAACAACAGGGTCAAACCGAGATCGCGTTGCAAATCCTCGAGCAAATTGACGACCTGCGCCTGAATCGAAACATCGAGCGCTGAAACTGGCTCGTCAGCCACAATAAATTCTGGTTTGACTGCCAATGCCCTGGCGATACCAATGCGTTGACGTTGACCGCCCGAAAACTCGTGCGGGTAACGGCGCATGTGATCGGGTGACAAACCCACTTGACGCAGCAACTCGGCAACACGGTCAACTCGAGCCTGCCCTTTGGCGAGGTTGTGAATTTGCAGTGCCTCACCGATGATGTCACCCACGGTCATGCGCGGGTTGAGCGAGGCGAACGGATCTTGGAAAATGATCTGCATTTTCTTGCGGTATTCGCGCATGTCGTTCTTGGAGAGCTTGACCACATCCTGCCCGTCGAACTTGACCTCGCCCGAGGTGGGTTCGATCAGCCGCAAAATGGCGCGTCCAGCCGTGGTCTTGCCCGAACCAGACTCGCCGACCAAACCGAGCACCTCGCCGCGATGAATTTTAAACGAGACATCGTTGACGGCTTTGACGTTCGCCACCACTCGAGACAGCAAACCGCCGCGAATTGGGAAGAACTTCACCAGGTTGTTGACCTCGAGCAACACCTCTTGCTTGACTTGATGCTCGGTTTTTTGAAGGCTAGGTGCAGTCACGCTTAAAGCTCCTTCCAACGAATACAACGGCTCATGTGACCCGCTCCAGTGTCTTCAAGTGCAGGCACGGCTTCCTTACAGGCATCAATGGCGTACTTGCAACGCGGGTGAAAGGCGCAACCGCTCGGCAGGTACAATGGGTTCGGCACGTTGCCCGGAATCGCCTCGAGCCGTTTTTGTTCGGTCACAGCATGATCCACACGCGGAATGCTATGGAGCAATCCCATCGTATACGGGTGTTTGGGGTTTTTGAAGATTTCGACCACGTCGCCCTCTTCGACCACGCGCCCACCGTACATGACCACCACACGGTCTGCCATTTCGGCAACCACGCCAAGGTTGTGGGTGATGAACAAAATGCTCATGCCAATTTCTTTTTGCAGTTTGCGCATCAAATCCAAAATCTGGGCTTGAATCGTGACATCGAGCGCCGTGGTCGGTTCGTCAGCAATTAAAAGTGCAGGATTGCAGGAAAGCGCCATGGCAATCATGACGCGTTGGCGCATACCGCCCGACATTTGATGTGGGAAATTGGTCACACGGCGGCGCGGTTCGGGAATACCGACCAAATCGAGCATGTTGATCGCCACTTCCATCGATTCTTTTTTGGTTTTGCCTTGGTGCAAAACCACTGCCTCAGCAATTTGGTCGCCTACGGTAAACACAGGATTCAGCGAGGTCATTGGTTCTTGAAAAATCATGGACATGTCATTGCCCCGAATTTTTCGCATGTCCGACTCTGAAAGCTTGGTGATGTCCCGCTCTTGCCCATCTTTACCGCGAAACATGATCTCGCCCTCGACAATTTTACCTGGAGGCGAGGCAATCAGGCGCATCATCGATAAACTGGTCACGCTTTTGCCCGAACCCGACTCGC
>JANLWR010000962.1:0-1527 GCA_031364625.1 Deinococcales bacterium
AAAAGCCGTGCAGATACGCCCAGAATGCCACGCTGGCGGGGGTGTCGTCGGATTTGCCTGTCACCCGACCAACAATCTCGAGGATGGTATTCCAGAGGTCTTTGGCTGCTCCCGCGCTTGGTGTGCCGCCAGGGGCGTTCATCAGGTCGTACAGGTAAGGGTGTGCTCGAGCAAATTTGAGGCTTGCATTGGCGGCTTTTCGCATGGCATTTACCGGGTCTTGGTTGCGGATTGCTTTCTCGAGTGCGGCTTGCATGAGTTGTGCACCGCGCATTTTGAGCGCAGTCTCGAGGGCGGCTTTGTCTGGGTAATGGCGGTACAAACTGGGGGCTTTCATCTCGAGCGCGGCGGCAAGGTTGCGCATCGAAAGACTGCCGTCTTGCTCGAGCATTTCGAGGGCTGCGTTAAGAATGCTTTCGAGGTCGGTTTTGGCTGGGAACGGCATATGAACAGTGTAAGTCTTGACAAATTAAAACGCAAGACGTACAGTGTTTGTATTCAAGGCGAACACTGTTTGTTTTGAAATGGAAGAGGTGAAACCCATGAACCAGAACCCAGCGACCCAAAGCCTCAATCCAAGCTTCTATCTGCGTCTCGAGAGTGCTGCCATACTCGGCGCTTGTATCGCAGCCTTAATCCATCTCGGCTGCCCTTGGTGGCTGGCAGCCGTGCTGTTCTTTACCCCAGACTTTGCCATGCTCGGATACCTCATCAACCCCAAAGTTGGCGCGATCAGTTACAACCTCGCCCACTTTCAAGTGCTCGCCATCGGACTTGCGGCGTTCGGTTTGATCTCGAGCCTGCCAACGGTAATCTTCATCGGTCTGATCTGGCTTGCCCATATCGAATTTGACCGCACTTTCGGATACGGTCTGAAAAACTCGAGCTTTAACGACACCCATCTTGGACGCATTGGAAAGTGATTGCCGCCTAGGAATCACCCAATCAATTAAATTGCGAGGATTTTGTAGGGTGCGCCGTGCGCACCGTCCTTCAAGCGTTGGTGCGCGAGGCGCACCCTACCCAATTAAATCTGAAGTGGCATTCCGCTTGCTGGTGGTGCAAGTTTCAATTCCTCGAGATTTGCAAAAGAGGTTTGCGTGCCGGTACGTGTGACACTGAGGGCGGCGGCAGCGTTGGCAAATTCAATCGCGTGTTCTATCGCCAAACCACGCGACAACGCACTGACCAACGCCCCAATGAAAGCATCTCCCGCGCCAGTCGAATCAATGGCTCTCACCACCCGAGGTTGATGATGCACCGCACGTTCGGGCGTGACATGCAGCGCCCCGCGTTCGCCCAAAGTCACAATGACCTCTTTTGCACCAGCCGCAATCAAACCTTTTGCCGCATCTCGAGCCTCGAGCACATCTCTTACAGGCTTTCCACTTAAAAGCTCGAGTTCGGTTTCGTTTGGTAAAATCAAATCTGTGACCTCGAGCAAACCCGGTAAAAGCGCGGCGGCTGGGGCAGGATTGAGCACGGTTTTGACACCCGCCGCTCGAGCGATTGTGAAAGCTTCGAGCA
>JANLWR010000964.1:0-2753 GCA_031364625.1 Deinococcales bacterium
CAAAGCCGTCAGGCACAGCATTCACCAGAGTCCAACGGGTTTGATTGCGCTCGAGAACACGCACAACAAAGCCGGCGGCACAGTGGTCAACCTTGAAACGATCAAAGCGATTCGAGCCGTGGCTGACGCAGAAGGTTTACCCATGCACCTTGACGGCGCTCGAGCTTTCAATGCCGCCACCGCCCTGGGCGTTCACATCCGCGAAATTGCTCAGTATTTTGACAGCGTTAGCATTTGCCTCTCCAAAGGGCTGGGTGCACCCGTCGGTAGCGTGCTGCTGGGCAAAAAAGACTTTCTCAAAACCGCGCACCGCTACCGCAAAATGATGGGCGGCGGAATGCGTCAAGCCGGAATTCTGGCGGCAGGCGGCTTGTACGCCCTGCGTCACGGACCTGCGCGACTGACGCATGACCACGCAAAAGCCCAAACTTTAGCAACAGGTTTAAAACATGCGGGATTTGACGTGAACCTCGAGACAGTACAAACCAATATGGTTTTTATTACCGTGCCTGACGCCGCAACAACCGTTCAGGAATGGACGGACAAAGGTGTTTGGTGCGGACAGATGGATGTCGATAAAGTGCGGCTGGTGACGCATTTTCAACAGACTGACGATGACATTCAGTACGTGCTCGATAGAATAACAACTTAAGGCTCGAGTGACTTGGTTCAAAAAAGAGGAAATGTTATGGCATGGTTTAACAACAAAATCACAGTCACATTCATCAATGACGCAACCAACACCACAATAGGTGTGACACAAATGTCTCCGAATGATCTACCAGAATCGTTTGAACTGGAAACAACCATTCAGCTTGCAGGCTCGAGTTGGATGGTTGCCGATGCAATTCCAAAAAATCGCGCTCAGTACAGCAAATTCAAAACATTAACCCTGCGCCTGAACGAATTGATGTATGTTGATCCTCAGACCATTCTGGCTTCTTTGCCAACAATCTGCAATGTCATTGCGCCGGTTGGAAATCATCTGTTAACCGGGCGGGAAGTCGTTTTGCACGAAGACGATTGGCAGCAATTTGAATTTGTTTCCAAACAACTGGTTTCTGAAATCGATCAAGAAATCGAGTCTATTCGGCAAATTTACGCCAACGAATCCGTGGGCGGTGGATTTCGGAGGCTGCATGTTCGGAAGTTAATCGATAGATCAATATTGTGCAATCTGACCTTAAACGACCTTGCCAGTTTTTTGAATCAGCCAACCTTGGATGGGGTGACTTATCAACGCGCAAAGACCAGAATCGAGTCTGGTTTTTCGATCACGCCAGCACCTGGTTTGCAGCTTTATGGTTTAACCCAAAACGGCACGATTTCGGTTCTGGCAATTGCCGAAGAGACCTTGAAAGATGTGTCTGAACAGTCAATCACTGCCCTCAAATCACTTGCCTCGACCTTCGATTTGGAACTGGTGCATTGGTGTACTTGCAGACGGGCATCTGGGACAGACCAGAATTTTGATCAATTATTGACCAAAAGACAAAACGCCCCAACAACAACTTCTGAACCTGAAAACCTCAACTAAAACCTTTGAACCTCGAGCTTTAATCTTGAACCCACACCAAACCCACCTGCATCACATACGCATTTTTCCCAGGCTCGAGTTGATACTTGGCTATCAAGGCTCTTAACTCGAGCTTGAACGCCTGCGCCTGTTCGTGCGAGAGCATCAAATCTTCCTCGCCAAGCCAAGACACGGGGTCGTTCGTGGTCTGAGGCGGCTTTGGCAGCGCCTGCAAGTACAAACCCGTGCCATCAATGTGCCCCAACGCCACACCCCATTTTTGCGGGTCTGTGCTGCGGCGTTCGGCGTTTTTGACCAAATTCGCCACGAACGCCCGATGTTTCGGCTCGAGAATCGCCAACCAAAACCCGTACAACGTCTCGAAATTGGTTAGGGCATAAGGGACAAAAAACGCGTCGCTGTTGGCGGTGTAATGCTTGATTGCCCGTCCAGCCCGTTTTTCTTCGTGATGAATTTTGATCAAATTGTGCTCGAGCAATTTTTGAAGGCGGTAATGAACGCTGCCGATGGCAACGCCCAATTCTTTCGCCAGTGCCGCACCCGTCCAGGTTTGACCCATCAGGCGCTCCAAGCAACCCATGAAGTCGGTATTGAGCAGCAATGCGGCGGTGTCGATGTCGGTGATGGTTTGCATGGATTGCGTCATAAAACCCAGCATAAGGCTACTCGAGAAACCGAGCTGATATTTGAGTAGAAGACTGCACATACTGCTGTTATGAAAATCAAATCGTACCCAGTCGTCCTGACCGTCTCGAGCCTTCTCGCCAGCATTTTGAGCAGTTGCGCACCCAAAAGCACCGCGCCCCAATCGATCAGCGAATTGGACGCGTATATTGCCAAAGAAGTTCAAGCCTCGCAGTACCCAGGTTTTTCGGTGGCGATTGTCGTGGATGACAAAATGGTTTGGAGCAAAGGTTACGGCGTTAGCAACTTAACCACCAAAGCAGCCGTTACCGCAGACACACCATTCATGCTTGCATCGGTCAGCAAAGTCGTGACCGGAACGGCTTTAATGCAGCTTATCGAGGCTGGCAAGCTTGACTTGGATGCCGACATCAACACGTATCTGCCATTTAAAATCCAGAACCCTCGAGCCTCTGGCACAATCACGCTGCGGCACTTGGCAACGCACACTTCGGGTTTGGTGGACAATAAAAAAATACTCGAGGCAAGTTACGGCGCTGGCGATTCAAGCATCACGCTCGAGGATTTTTTG
>JANLWR010000609.1:0-3912 GCA_031364625.1 Deinococcales bacterium
CTGATTTTGTTGCAGCAACCCGTCGTGCGGCGGAATCGGCAAGAGGTTAAAAACCGCCAGAATTACGTTCAACCTAAACAAGGTCAGCAGGGCATCAATGATCCAAGCTGGGGCAGTACCACCAAGTAAGCTGTTGCCGACCACATGAACATCCAAAAGACGCAATGCCAAAGTAGAAAGGAGCACCAACGTCAAATTCATCAAAATTCCGGCGCTCGAGACGAGGGCTTCACCAAGCAAGCCGTGACGGTACAACTCTGGGCGGGTACGCACCTGCCCAAGAAAGCCAAAACCGATCAGCAAAAACATGATAAAACCGATCCAGTTGAGGTAATACAGCGGGTTCCAAATAAACTTGCCGTTTTTGGTTGGGGTTAAATCACCCTCAAAAATCGCGGCGAGCGCATGACCGTACTCGTGAACGGTGACCGAAACCAGCAAAACCAGAAAATAAGTGAACGCCTCGAGTGGTGCTAATCCTTGCAATCCCATTACATCAAACCAATGGCTTGCAAGACCGCTACAATCACCGAAATGATCGCACCCGAAATGGCTCGAGTAATTCCTAAGTACGAGAGCACCAAGAAAATAATCATAAAACCAAAGGGCGTGCTGTTGGTAAATTGTTCAATTTGATCCATCACACGGTTGATTTCACGGTTTCCAAAAGCCCGCACCGCCCGAGCGCCGTCCAGCGGCGGCACTGGAAAGATAAACAAGGCTGCCAAACTGATCACATTGCCCGCACCGGAAAAGAATCCGGACACAATCGATTGAGCACTGTCCCCAACAAATTTATTCAGCAAAGCGCCGATTAAAATAAGCACAAAAGCCCAGACCACCAAACTGAGTGGACCAAGCAACCAGATCAGCACTTCCGAACTCGAGCGCCCACGAAGGTTGTAGGACTTTAAAGGAATGGTGTTGGGAATGGCAAAACCAAAAATGGCCAGCCAGATCAAATAAATCGGGTTGATGTGCGCCCTGGGTTCGGTGCTGGTAAAACCCTGACTTTTGGCGGTGTTGTCGCCCAAACTCGAGGCAACCAGGGCTTGCGCGACGTTGTGCAGCACCAAACCAAACGCCATAGCCGCGAGCGCCATCAGGTAGGTCAGTGGACTGGTGAACAGTTCTTGAATGAAAATAGAAAACATGCGTCAGTTTACGATGCAAACTCCCCAGAAAAGGAAAGTTAGCCCCTTTTGCCCACAACCCTCACCTCGAGCCGAACAAATTACGGCACAGGCAGAATAGTTGGAGCAATTCCAATGCGGACACTGGGCAGGCGTTGCAGCACAATTTTTGGATCGCTGGGTACGTCGCTGTCCGAACCAATCAGCACGAGTTGAGCGGGTTGAAGGGCGGTGCCAAGGCTTGTGGCTCGAGTGAGGGCTGCCGTGGTGGTTTCACCGAGTCCTCGGGCAAATTGCAGGTTTGGGTCTTGGGTGACCAGAAAGTTAAGGCTGAAACGGTACGGTTTTGGGCAACCAGCCGGATTGGGACAGCTTGGATTGGTGGCAAACGGGAATGTTCGTGGAAGTTTTGTACCAATGGTGACATAGGTTTTGCCAAGCGCGTTTAAAGCTCGAGTTTTGTTGATGTCTTTGGCGACAAACCCGTAATCGAGCACGCTATCACTTGCGCCGAGGACGCCTTCGGTTCTGGCATTTTGCTCCAAGGTGCTGTCGTACAAGCCTGAATAGGCTTGGAAATCGCTGCTGATCGGATCTGGTTGCGGTGAACTGGTCAATTTTGTGCCGTGGGTTGGCAGTAGGCTTCGCAAAACGCTGGTGTTGGTGATTGCCAGGCTGTTGAAGTCGAACATGCTATTCACGCCCATGCCGCTCGAGTTGGCTTGCTGATTGACGGCGCGAAGGGTCAGGTTGGAAAAATTATTCGTGTTACTCAAATTGCTGACTTCAAACGTCATGGTCAAGTAACGAAAACCACCGCCAATGTCATCGATGTCCGAATACGACAAGGGCTTGAAGGCAAACGTGTTGCTCGAGTCGTTGGTCGTTGCGGTTTTGGTCGTGTTCCAATCGAGGCTGACAGAACCCAGGACGCTGGGAATACCGCTTGGGATGCTGGTCAGGTACGAAAGCGGGGCTGTGCTGCTGCCGGTCACTCGAGCAGCAAGCATATTGGTTCGGTTGACTGCAACCAAGCTTGAATTGGGAAATGCCCGGACGTTGGCAGTGCCGATGGCGGTGGCTCGAGCCAGGGCGGCAATACCGCTAACAGGTTCTTCGAGGCTTTGCACGACGTGGGCATTGTCATTTTGCCCCACGATAAAAGTCATGACAAACCGAGTGCCCGAACTGACATCGGCGGACGCGGGAAGGCGCATACTGAGTGCCACCTGTCCGGTAGCGCCATTGCCAATGGTGCGGCTGTGGCTGATGGCGCTTGCTCGAGCGACAAAACCGTACTCGAGGGTGTACTCGCCAGCACTGATGATGTTTGCGGTCAGGGCGCTGCTGGTTAAAGCAGCGCTTTCGCTGGGCGTGTACACTTGTAAATCTGAGTGAAATTCGCTGACCAGATCGCTGCCATTTGTGCCTTGGGCGGGTTTGACACCGTTGACATCGCTGTTGCTTGGAGCGCCGCCAAAGGTGTTGATACTTTTTAAAGCGCTGGCGTTGGCATTGCCCGTTTTGGCATACGCCACCAAACTGAGGTTTGAAAGGCTAACACCAGAATTGTTGGTGATGTTGTACACCGCCGTTAACGTGCGTTGGGTCGGAGTCGTGCCAAGGTCATCGAGCACCACAAAACTTTTTGGGGTGGCACTGATGCTCGAGTCTGGTTTGGGCGTCAAGGTTCTGGTGTTTGGAAAAAACCGTGCGGTGTTGCGCGATACATCAGTGCCAAAATTGACCTCGAGCGTGCCGAGAATTTTTGGGGACTCGAGCGTTGCGGGGGTGGTGTTGCAGGCAACGAGCAGGGTTGTTGAAGTGATCAGGGCAAGAAAAAGTCGGCTCATGTGATTCACATTTTATAGTCTAGCACGACAATTTCAAACTGAAACTTGGAATTCTTAAAGTATTATTTTACCCACAACGTTTAAGGTTGCTCGAGCAACACCAAGCATTTGCCAGAACCACTCGAGTCTTTAAACATCACGGCGTAACTTGCCCGCCAAAAACCAAGTTCCAAGATACGCCAGCGCACCGATCACAAAGACAAGTTGGTAATTGAAAATGTCCGCCAGTTTTCCACCAAGCACGGGCATAAATACCGCAATGCCGACCAACGTGTTGACCGTACCAATGTAACGTCCTCTAGCTTCGGCTTTGGCAACCCCCAAAATATGGTTGGCATTGCCAAGGTTCAGACCAGCCTGCGCCACGCCAGACAGCACAAACACCAGCGCGTACCAGTTGCCCGCGCCAACCGGCATCAACAGCGCGGTGACAAGCGCCGCAATTGAAAACCCAAGCGCATAACGAATAATTCGCCTCGAGCCAAAATTTGTTGCCACCACCGACCAAACCCAGTTGGAAAGTGGCGCGACAATGCCCACGACAATCAAAAAGTTACCGACGCTGGCTTTGGGCAGACCAATGACGCGCAAGGCGTAAACCGTAAAAAACGGGTCGGCAAGGCTGGCGACGGCGGTGGCAACACGGTACATGACGTAAGCCCTAAAACCAGGGTCGGACATGATCGTGTTCGGGATGGCTCTGATCTCATCCCTGAACCTTGAAGGGTCTTGCGGCGGGTCTGGCGGCTCGACGGTCAAGCCGTAAACGTTCCAACCCACCGTGAAAACCAGTGCGCCCAAGGCAAAAATAAGGGTGTAATCGAACGGAAAGACCAGGCTCGAGGCGAGGATGCCTCTGACCAAAAAACCTGCCAGCAACGCCAGCAAACCGCCCCAGAGGTTGCGAATCCCAAAAAACCTCGAGC
>JANLWR010000066.1:0-4324 GCA_031364625.1 Deinococcales bacterium
CAAAAACCGAAAGTATGCAAATCCAGCAAGCCAACGCCATGATTGAGTTGCTCGAGTTGCAACCGTACAAAAATCGTCGGGTCAGGGATTTGCCTTACGGCGTGCAAAAAATTGTTGAAATCGGACGGGCGCTGGTCAGCGAACCCAAATTACTTCTAATGGACGAACCCGTGGCGGGTTTAACCACAGACGAGAAAGATGAGTTGGTCACGCGTTTGCTCCAGTTAAAAAAAGAATTGGGCTTGTCGATACTGCTGGTCGAACACGATATTTGGGTGGTCTCGAGGTTGGCACAACGCATTGTCGTTCTGGAATCTGGACGCAAAATTGCCGATGGTCCGCCAGAAGAAATTCGCAACGACCCTGCCGTGATTGCCGCGTATTTGGGCGAAGAAGCCGATACCTTAAGGGAAGCGGCAAATTAATGCTCAAACTCGAGAACATCGAATCTGGTTACAACCGCCAAACGCTGGTGCTGCGCGGTGTGAGTTTGGAAGTGCCCACAGGAAAAATTGTGGCACTTTTGGGTGCGAACGGTGCCGGAAAAAGCACCACCTTAAAAACCATTATGGGCTTACTCGAGAACGAACCACGAACGGGCAGCATTCAGTTTTTTGATCAGAATTTAACCCGCTCGAGCACCGAAACCATTGCCCGCAGTGGCATTGCCCTTGTGCCAGAAGGACGCGGCATGTTTAAAGGTTTAACCGTGCTCGAGAATTTAAAACTCGGAGCGTACCATCAAACCAGCAGTTCCCAAAGCACCATATTGGAGGTTTTCAAACGCTTTCCAAGGCTCGAGGAACGCCAAAAACAACTCGCAGGCACACTTTCCGGCGGCGAACAACAAATGGTCGCCATTGGACGCGCCCTGATGAGCCGCCCAAAACTCTTGTTGATGGACGAACCCAGCCTGGGACTAGCGCCCAAATTTGTTGCCGAGGTGTTTGACGCGATTCAAAGTATCAATGCGGCAGGCGCAAGCGTTTTGCTGATCGAACAAAACGCAAAAAAAGCCCTGGCGATTGCCGATTACGCCTATGTTCTCGAGCATGGAAAGATTGTCTTAGAGGGAACTGGCGCAAACTTACGCGAAAATGACAGTGTTAAAGAGTTGTACCTGGGCATGAACCGTCAGGCGTGAAACAGGCTCGAACAAACTTTTGACTCATCCCAAGCATCTGAACCGCATCAATTTCTAACGAAAAGCGGTTTAAACTGTATAGGATGAAGAAATCTTATCTAATTGCCAGCTTTCTTGCCACGAGTGCAGTATTAAGCTCGAGCCAAGCTTTTGCTCAAACAACCCTTGGTTTCAACGTGCCAGCCAATACCACCTCGACTTACGTGCAGAAAATCTCGACCAAAACCGTCCCGCTCGAGCCTGTACTGGTCGCGGAAACAGGTAAAAAAGTACCAGCCAAACTCGAGCAAAGCCTGAAAAAAGGCTTGGGAACAAGCGTCAGCGCCACCCGCAATGTCATCACCGAAAAAGTGGTTGGCATCAAAGACGGCTCGAGTACCGTGGCTGTCAGCATTGCCAGTACCACCGCTACGGTCAACAATGGTCAAAAACCCAGCAAGCAAACCTCCAAATGGTCGTTTAATCGCGTCTACCAAAGCGACGGCAAGGTCAGCGTGAGCGATTTTACGTATGACACCAAAGGTTTAAACCCAGAAGCCCTGAACGCTTTAAAGAACCAAAGCGGCAATGCTAAAAATTCCGAGATGGCACGATTCCAACAACTCTACGGACTGCCATTGACCGAGGCTGCCCTGGTCGGCTCGAGCGTTGATTACACCCGCAACGTCAATTACGACGCCAAAAAACCTGCTTTAAGTGTCAAGGTGAACTCGAGCCGAACGTTTAAAGGGCGCGGCGACAAAGAACAATATATTTTCAAAACCAACGCCACCATTGGCGGTTATTCGTACGCCAAAACCGTGCGCAAAAACGATTTTGCCTACAACTTTGACCCCGCTAAGTCCAGCAGCGAAGACAGCTACCTGCCCGATGGTCGCTTGGAACGCTCGAGTGGCACAACCACCAGCACCAGCACGATTTCGTACTTGACGACTTTCGCGGGGGTTAAAGTCACTGTTAAACTCGGATTCACTTCGACCACCGAAACAATTACCGAATTACAACCCTAAAAACTCGAGAAACAATTTCAGAATCGAACCGTGTTTTTAACGGTTCGATTTTTTGAACTCGAGCTTGGTTGACAGAACTTATCCGTTAACCTTAAACTTCCCTTAGCTCGATTTTCTCGAGTTGCTTATCTAGAGCGGTGGAGGGACTGACCCTGAGAAACCGCAGCAACCAGATGACTCACCCCGTCATGTCCAGGTGCTAAATCCAGCCGCGAGTATCATTTGCGGGAAGATAAGGAAGGGTGTAAACCAAGTCTCTCGAGACTCCCTTTCTTGACCACAAAACGCACCTGACGGGCGTGGTCGCTTCCGTCTACTATGGAAAGGGATTTTTTTGTGACTTTAAAAGAAAAACTTGGACACCAATTCGTCATCACCGCCGAACTCGACCCGCCACGCGGCAGCAACCCAGACGCCACGCTTGCCGAAGCTCGAGCGGTACAGCATTTGGTCGATGCGGTCAATATTTCCGACAGTCCGCAAGCCAATTTGCGCATGACGCCGTTGGTCGCCGCGCATTTGGTACAAACGCAAACTGACCTCGAGGTGATCGCGCATTTTACCTGCCGTGACAGGAATGTTCTCGGATTGCAAGCCGAACTGCTTGGCGCTCACGCGCTGGGCTTAAAAAACGTGCTGGTCTTAAACGGCGATTCGCCCGAACGCGGCGACCATCCAACCGCCAAAGGCGTGTTTGAACTCGACGCGGTGGGATTGGCAAAACTGGTAAAAAACCTGAACACGGGTCACGCCCTGACCGGACGCGAACTCGAGGGCGGCACGGATTTGCACATCGCCGTCGCCGCAAACCCTGGCAGCAACGACTTTGAGCGTGAAAAAAACCGTTTCCTCGAGAAAATCGAATCGGGCGCACATTTTGCCCAAACGCAACCCGTGTTTGATGTGCAAACCGTCGAGAAATTTCAGAACGCTTTCGGTGGCAAAACCCCGATTCCAGTCTTGTACGGCATCCTACCCGTTCGCAGCCTCGAGATGGCAGAACGCGTTGGAAAGTGGACGCAAATCCCAGATGCACTCATGGATGACCTGAAAGCCAGAGGGCGGATTGCAGGGATTGAATGGGCGCGGCGCAACATTCTCGAGCTTCGAGCATTGGGCGTGGCGGGAGTGCATTTGTACCCACTCGGACGACCTAAAGTGGTGGCAGAAGTATTGCGCCAACCTGTTGGGGACTAAGATAAAACCATGAACGACACGCACCCCAAAATGGCAGCCATCCAACTCGAGTTGGTGCGCAACGCCACGCATCAACGACGTTCGGAACTGATGAACCAATTCTCGAGAGATTTGATTAACGCTTCACGCGCAACACTTTTACGCAAACATAATGGTAACGAACTGGAAGCCAAACTCGAGTGGGTAAGGATCAATTACGGCGTAATAATCGAACAGCGAATCCGAAAGCATATTGCAGACAATGACTGAAGTTGAGCTTTTAACCATCACCCAAAATGTTTTGCGAGCACTCCAAGAAATTGGGGTCGAGCACCGCATTGTTGGTTCTGTCGCAAGTTCAAAACTCGGCATGATGCGAGCCACATTCGACGTGGACATTGTTGCGGCACTCGAGCAGCAGCACATCAAAGGTTTGAAATCCAAACTCGGGCAAGAATTTTACAGCGACGAAGAACTGATGATTGAAGCCGTCCAAAATCGCTCGAGTTTTAATTTAATCCATAAAGATTCCATGCTGAAAATTGATATTTTTGTTCAAAAAAACCGTGAGTATGACCGCGTGGCACTGAAACGGGCGTTTAAGGACGATCCGAATTACATGACCGCCGAAGACTTAATCTTGGGGAAACTCGAGTGGTATCGCGCTGGATTTGAGATTTCAGAACGTCAATGGTCAGATATTCTTGGTTTAATTCGGGTTCAGGCAGAGAATCTTGACCTAACATATTTAAATCATTGGGCGGCAGAATTAAACGTGACCAATTTACTCGAAAGAGCATTTCATAATTCTCTAGCAAGTTGACGAATCGCAAAGGAGGGCTAAACTTTTCTTATGACTGCCTACACTGAAAAACCTGCAACACCACTTGTGGAAGGTCCTTACAAGTTCACGCTTGAGCAATTCGAGAAGATGAGCGATGAAGGGCAATTTGGGGAAGCTCGAGTCGAGCTTTTAAACGGGGAGATTACGGTC
>JANLWR010000090.1:0-8900 GCA_031364625.1 Deinococcales bacterium
GGTGAGATCGAACTCGGTTTCGACGCGCTCGCCGCCCGACTCCTCGGACAAGCTCAGGTCACGCTGGAGGGCATTGCGGGCGTGCTGTGGGAGGATTTTCGTGAGCGTCTGAACTTGGCGCTCGCGGCTCGAGGCGTTCGCGCCGCTTGGGTCAACATCGACACGGCGCTCAAAAGCGAATCCGAACTCGAGGTCATGCTCAAGCCTTTTCTCGGTGGCGACGATCCGATTTTTGGCACGCGCTTCACGGGTTCGCTCGAGGATTTCTTCGAGCCCTCGAGACTCGAAACGATTCAGCCCGACCCGAGCGCCGACCCGAGCGTAGACCTGAGCATCGTCTACGGTTGCGGCTCGAGCCTCGCCGAATGGGACGGGTTGCTCGTCTACCTCGAGGTGCCGAAGAACGAAATCCAATTCCGTTCTCGCGCCGGAGTCCCAGTCAACCTCGGTCTCGGGCGCAGCCTCGACGCGAAAAGCGCCTACAAGCGGGCGTACTTCGTGGACTGGCCCGCGCTGAACGCCCATAAGTCCCGCATCCTCGGGCGCGTGGACGTGATCGTGGATACCCAACGCCCGGACGAGATCAGCCTTTCGAGCGGGGAGTCGATTCGTGTGGGTCTCGAGCGCCTGTCCACGAGCGTCTTTCGTGCCCGCCCGTGGTTCGAGCCGGGACCGTGGGGCGGGCAGTGGATCAAGGCACACGTTCCCGAATTGCCGCAGGACGCGCCCAATTACGCCTGGAGCTTCGAGTTGATCACCCCCGAGAACGGACTGTTGTTCGAGAGCGACGGACGGATGCTCGAGGTTTCGTTCGATACCCTGATGTTTCAGGCGCATCGTAACGTGCTCGGTCAGGCGGCGGCACGGTTCGGCACGGACTTTCCGATCCGTTTCGATTGGTTGGACACCGTGCGCGGCGGCAACCTCAGCCTGCAATGCCACCCGCGCCCCGAATACGCGCTCGAGCATTTCGGCGAACCGTTCACGCAGGACGAGACCTACTACATCCTGGAGGCCGAAGCCGAGGCGGGCGTCTACCTCGGCTTTCAGGCGGGCTTCAATCCGCAAGAATTTCGCTCGGCGCTCGAGCACAGCAAGACCACCAAAACGCCGCTTGAGGTCGAACGTTTCGTGCAGCGCCACCCGGCCTCGACGGGCGACCTGTTCCTGATCCCGCACGGCACGATCCACTGCTCCGGCACGGGCGTGCTGGTGCTCGAAATCAGCGCCACGCCGTACATCTTCACCTTCAAAATGTACGACTGGTTGCGCTTGGACCTGGACGGAAACCCGAGACCATTGAACATCGAACGAGCAATGAACAACCTCGATCTGACGCGGCAGGGCGAGGACGTTGCACGGACCCTGATCTCGCAACCGCAGGTGCTCGAGTCGGGCGAGGGTTGGCGCATCGTGCACCTGCCGACACACCCGGATCAGTTTTACGATGTTCATCGGCTCGAGTTCAGTCGGCACCTTCAGGCCGAGACGCACGACCAATGCCACGTTCTGGTCGTGGTCGCAGGTCAGGGCGTGATGCTCGAGGTCAACGGAATTCTGCGGCGTTTTAACTTCGCCGAGACCTTCGTCATTCCCGCCGCCGCCGGGTCGTATAGGCTCGAGAACCTCGGTCCGGACGAGGCGAAGGTCATCCGGGCGTTCGTCAAACCCAGCCTCGAACCCAGCCTCGAACCCACAGCACAACGGGCGAAACCGTGAGTCTGATCCTCGGCGTGGACGGTGGCGGTACCAAGACGCACGCCGTCATCACCGACGAGACCGGGCGCACGCTCGGTGAGGGATTCGGCGGACCGACCAACATCGACGATCACAGCCTCGAGACCGCCAGCCTCAACCTTGGGTGCGCCGTGAATCGGGCCCGAGCCAACGCCAAGCTCGAACCCAGACCGTTCGCCGCCGCGTTCCTCGGAATCGCAGGCGTGGTCTCCGAGGCGGATCGCAATCTCGTCCGCGAACTCGCCAGGGGGCTCGAGCTATGCACGCCGGAACACCTCGGCGTTGACCACGACGCACGGGTGGCGCTGGCTGGTGGACTCTCAATCCGTCCGGGGCTGGTGCTGATTGCCGGGACGGGTTCCGCCTGTTTCGGCTTGGGCGCAAGTGGAGAACGCCACCTCACGGGCGGCTGGGGCCACCTTCTCGCCGACGAGGGTAGCGGCTACTGGCTCGGCCTGGAGGCGCTGCGGGCTGCCGTGCGCGGCTTCGATGGGCGCGGTCAACGCAGCGCCCTCGAGCAACGGGTGCTCGCCTTCCTTGGGATTCAAGCCCCCGAGGAGATCATGCAGCGCGTCTACGTCGCGGGCTTGTCGCGCAGCGAACTCGCCGCGTTTGCCCCGACCACGCTCGAGGTCGCCGCCTCGGGCGATCCGGTCGCACGCCAGATCGTCGAACACGGGGCCAAGGCGCTCGCCGAGACCATCCGTGTGACCGCCGCACGCATCAATCTGGTCGCCCCCGAAATCGTCATGGTCGGCGGCATTCTCAGGTCAGAGGTGATGCTCGAGCCGTTGCGGGCGCACCTGCTGGCACGGCTTCCTGAGGTGCGTCTCGTTGCGGCGGAACAATCACCCGCCCACGGCGCGTGCCTGTTGGCGCGAGCCTTGCTTTGAGAGCTGCGGTCAAGTGCATCCTGGTCTTAGATGTACGCTATTTTAAAATCTTAGATCATAAAAATACTGTTCTGAACAGTTTAAATTTCTCGAGCACAAATTCGATGACCTAAGTTTTAACTGGGAGATATTCAGAGGTCTACGTACCGCACACGGTCATGACTCCAGGGCTTGAAAGTTTCAAAAAAATCCTATAGGATTAATCATCATCCTATAGAAACCATTTGAAACCGTTCAACCCAACCCCTCGATCATCCGGTCGGCACAGATCCCAAATAAACCCTCCACACCATCACCCCTTGGCTCGAGACAGGAATCTTGATGAATCCCGAACGCAACCGAACCGTCATGTCAACGCCCGTCTATCAGGCGCTCAAAGAACGCATCATGGATCGAAGGGTTGCGCCAAGCGCCCGACTTAACATCGACGCGCTCGCGCTCGAACTCAAAGTCAGTCAAACACCGTTGCGTGAGGCACTGACACGACTGACCACCGAGCGACTGGTGATCTTTGAACCGTTTAAAGGGTACTCGGTCACGCCGCTGCTGAGTTCGCGCCGCTTCTCAGAATTGATGGAGGTTCGCCGCGCCCTAGAGGGCACCGCGATACAACAGGCAGTGGTGCGCATCAACCCAAAAGGCTTGCATCAGTTGCAAAATTTGATCAACACGATGCAACAATCTGTGCCCGGTCCAGAGTTTCGGACGTACCAGGTTTTTAACCGACTCGATCAGCAATTCCACGAGTTGATTTTTCAGATTGCGGACAATCAAACGCTGCTCGAGACCTATCAAAGTTTAAACACCCACGTTCAACTGGCTCGTCTTGACTTGACCGGTCACGAAATCGCGGCCGACGAAAGTCATCATGAGCACACCACGATTCTCGAGACCCTAAAAAACGGTGATCCAGTCGCCGCCAGCAAAGCCATGCAACAGCACCTCAACAGTGTCGAAATTCGGCTCGGTTCGCAGCTCGATTATTTGATTTTAAAAAACAACAAGTTCGCCTCGGAACGCGCTTTGACGCCTTAGCCTTTGTGAGAAACGCCAAAAAGACTGTTCATGATCTGTGATTGCACTTTAAAGCTCGAGCTTGGATAAAGGAGATACTATGAAAAAGACAGTTGTTGTTGCGGGTACGTTCATGGTGGGCGTCACAGCCCTCGTTGCCGGTCTTGGCTTGGCTCAGAAAAGCTCGAACATGATGGGAAAATGGAATGGGGTGACCATCCAAGCCAAACTGATTGGTGGCAATCTCTACGAACCGCTTTACGCCCGTATCGGCGCTTGGGAAAAACTGACGGGTGCGAAAGTGCAAATCCTTTCTAAAAAAAATCATTTTGACATGATGAAAGAGTACAAAGCCGACATGGCTGCGGGCAATGTCAACTGGTGTCTCGGGAGCAACCACACCAGTTTTTCACCGCAATTCGATGACTTGTACACCGATTTAACACCGTATTTCCCCAAAGATATTCTCGAGGGTTACACCCCCGCCATCATTGCCGCATCGAGTTTGGGTAAGAACCTACAAATGATTCCTCGGGCGCAATTTGATGTCAGCGCCACGTATTATCAAAAAAGTCTTTACAGCAGCAACAAGAATAAATCTGAGTTCAAGGCAAAATACGGTTACGAGTTAAAGCCGCCCAAGACCCTGCAACAGTTCAAGGATCAAGCCATTTTCTTCTCCGCACCACCCAACTTGTACGGCACGCAGTACGCGGGCAAAGACGAAGCCATCGTTGGTCGCTTTTTTGAGGTTTTGGTTGCCGAGGGCGGCGAGATGTTCAATGCCGACAACAGCAAGTCGAGCTTTAATTCTGCGGCTGGCGAACGGGCGTTGCAGTTCTTTATCGATCTGTACAAAGCCAACGCCGTACCCAAAGGCACGATCAATTACTCTTGGGACGAACTCGGTCAGGGCTTTGCCAGCGGCACGATTGCCCTCGATCATGACTGGCCCGGTTGGGCGGGTTTCTTTAATGATCCCAAAGCCTCTAAAGTTGCGGGCAACGTTGGCGTCAGCGCCAGCGTGGTCGGTCCAAGCGGCAAACGTTTGGGCTGGTCTGGAACGCACGGATTCTCGATCACCAAAAAATGTGCCAACAAAGATGCCGCCGCCTCGCTGATCTGGTATTTAACCAACGACGATGCGCAAAGGCTCGAGTCTAAAAGTGGTTCTTTGCCCACCCGTCCCCGGGTTTGGTTGGGCATCAAGGCGGCTGCTGCGGCGAACAAAGACTCTTACCGCTACGAGTCCTTAAAAGCGTTCGAGGAAACTTCCACAGGCGCTTACCCTGTTCCACAAACACCACTCTGGTCAGAGGCGGTGAATAAGATTTTTCCAGAACTGCAGTCCGCCATTTTGGGTCAGAAGACGGCAAAGCAAGCCCTGACCGATGCGGCAATCGGCGCTGATACCGTACTGGCACGCAAGTAAGATCACTCGGGTTTTCTGGGTTTGGTGATCAATCCAATCTGGTTTTGAAATCTACAGCGTTTTCGTAATTTATTGCGACCATTCTTGTCTCCATTTCTTGCGAAAACGCTGTTCTCACTCGCTTCTTGGTTCTAAAACGCACCTTCTTGTTTTCAAGACGCATCTCACGGGCGAAACCGCTTCGGGCATGGTCGCTTCTTGGTTCTAAAACGCACCTTCGGGCAGAACCGCTTCTTGACCATAAAATGCACCTTCGGGCATGGTCGCTTCACTCAGAAATACTCAAGGATTTCAGAATGTTGACTCCGAAATTTTCAGGACGATAAAACTCGAGGGACGGATAGATTTTGATGAAGTCAATTTTGATCGTTCGGTACGGAAATTACACTTGAGCCACTCTTCCCGATGAGTCGGGCTGAAGAAATAGAAGTCAATATGTGCTCCAAAGGCGAGCGCTATTGACGCGCATCTGGTCAGGATAAAAATCAAAATTGAGATCGTGTAACAGCTCTCGAAAACCCACATCTCGAGCCTCAGTCCTCTCCCATTGGAACCCCCATGACCCAGAGCATTCAAAGTCGAATCGTCGCCATCGTCATTCGTCTGATGCGGATCAAACAACAATTGCCCTGGCAAGACAGTGAGCAAAAATCGGCTCGAGCCAAACCGTCAGATGCCATAACCTCGAAGTACCGCGTCTCGAGTCGGGTGGTGGATGGTCGGAACGTCTGGACGATAGCGCCGAAGACCGCTGCCAGCACTTCAAGTTCGAGTAACCCTGGCAATTCGCATGTGTTTTACATTCACGGTGGAACGTATGTGCAAAGCCTTGACCCGTTGCACTGGGCGTTCATGACCAAACTGATTGACCGTTTGGGCTGCACCGTGATCGCACCAGATTACCCGCTCGCACCGACGCATCAGGCTTCGGAATCGGTGCGGTTCGTGCTCGAGCGATACCGGGAATTGATCGCGTCGGTCGGGGCGAAGAACGTCACGATCATGGGTGATTCTGCCGGTGGTGGTTTGTCACTCGTGCTGGCGCAGCAATTGCGGGCGGCAGGTCTCGAGCAACCCGCGAACCTGATTTTGCTGTGTCCGTGGCTGGACCTGAGCATGACCAACCCAGGTATTCAGGCTGTTGATGCGCTCGATCCGATGCTGAACCTTTCGGGCACGCGGCAGGCCGCCAAAATGTACGCGGGCGAGTTGAGTCTGACCGATCCGCTGGTCAGTCCGTTGTACGGATCGCTCGAGCAGTTGGCTCCGATCACGTTGTTTATTGGAACCTTCGATATTTTCCAACCCGATTGTCAAGTCTTGAAAGCCAAAGCCGAATCGCTCGGTGTCAGGTTGGCGTATCACGAGGTTGAACGCATGGTTCACGTTTGGATGCTGCTGCCGATGCCGGAGGCGAACCGGGTGATGGATCAGATCGTGAAGGTGCTCGAGGGACGATGATGAATTCTACTTCTTCAGCCTGACAGAAATTTTCTCATGGTGAGGAATTGTTCAAATTCGACTGACGCACTGGACGCCAAACAGTCATTTTCTAAACCTAACCGTTCCTGTGGTTCTGTCGCCCTGAAGATTTCGGAGTCAATATGTATGAAATGAATAATCCCAATCAACTTCGGATTTCATCAAAACCCACCCGTCGCCGGAAAGCTTCTTGGTTCTCGAGTCCACCAGTGTTGTTGTTATTTCCGACGGTTCTTGTCGTTGGCGTGTTGATCGTTTTACCGATGCTGCTTTCACTGTACGCCAGTTTCACCGAGTATTACTTGCTTCGTCCAGATTCGATTCTGAAATGGGTCGGTTTTGAAAATTACCGTGTGATCCTGAGCGATTCAAAATTCTGGTCGGCTTTTTTGCGGACCATCGTTTTTTTGACCCTCGCCTTAAACCTCGAGATGCTGGTCGGGCTCGGTTTGGCGTTGCTGGTCAACAAAGCTCTGCACGGCAAGCAGGTGCTTCGTACCATCCTGATGTTCCCAATGACCTTCTCGCCAATTTTGGTCGGCTACATGTTTAAGTACATGTTTAACGACAACATTGGGGTGATCAACAACGGTTTGCAATCGCTCGGGATCAACGCGGTTATTCCGTGGTTGATCGATGAAAAACTGGCTTTTTTTTCAATTTTACTCGCGGAAATGTGGATGTCCACCTCGGTCTTTTCAATCCTGATTTTGGCCGGTTTATTGGCGGTGCCTCAAGAACAACTCGAGGCGGCAGCCGTCGATGGCAGCAACCCTTGGCAGACGTTTAGACACATTATTTTACCGCACATTCAACCCTTTATTTTGATCGCCATGACCATCCGCTCGCTCGATGTCGCTCGGGCGTACGACATTGTGCAGGTCATGACCGGCGGTGGCCCTGCGGGACGCACCGAACTGCTCTGGACGCTGATTTCTCGAACTGGCTATGTGGACTCGAGGATGGGTGAGGCCAACGCGATGGGTTTCATTGCCACGATCACCTCAATTTTGTTCACGTACTCGTTTTACCGTCAATTGAGCGCCGCCAGAAACACGTTGGAGGGCAAAGCATGAACGCCGAACCCGTCTGGATCAAATGGCTGCGGCGTTTGCTGACCGTGCTCGCCGTGCTTTTTATTGTCGCCCCAGGTTTTTGGGTGATTTACGCCGCGTTTCGTCCGAACGTCGAAATCATGGCGAAACCCCCGGTCTGGATTTCACAGCAACTGACGGTGCAGAGTTTTAAAAATATTTTCAGCAGCGAACCGGGACAGGGCGGTGTTCCCGTCGGACGTTATTTTGTGAACTCAATCGTTATTTCGAGCGCCAGCACTTTCCTGGCGATGTTGTTTGGAATGGCGGGCGGTTACGCCTTCTCGAGGTATCAATTTAAGGGCAAAAATGCCCTGTTTTTGGGTTTGATGTTGTGTCGTACCGTGCCGGGTGTTGCCCTGTCGCTGCCGTTGTTTATTTTGTTCGCCCGAACTGGACTGATCGACACGCATTTTGGTTTGATCCTGATTTATTTGGCCTTAAATTTACCGTTTAGCATTTGGTTGCTCGATGGTTTTTTCTCTCAAATTCCGAGCGATTTGCGTCAGGCCGCCGAAATTGACGGTTGTTCGGCCTGGCAGGCCTTCTGGCGAATCGAATTTCCATTGGCGATTCCCGGCATCGCCTCGAGTGCCATTTTTGCGTTTTTAACCTCCTGGAACGAATTCGCCCTGGCTTCACAATTGACCCGTTCGGTCAATTCAAAAACACTGCCGGTCGGCCTGCTCGATTTCAGTTCAGAATTTACGCTCGACTGGACCGGCATGTCCGCCATGGCCGTGGTCATTATCGTGCCAGCGCTGCTGATGACGTTCGTGATTCAACGCCGCCTGGTTTCGGGCTTAATCGCCGGTGGCGTGAAAGGCTAAGGTTACGCATGGCAAAAATAGAACGTCTCGAGATTAGCCTGATTGACCTCAAACCGCTCGATGTTCGCCGGGATGCCATTCAATCTTTCGTCTCTCAAGAAACCCCAATTCTGCAAATCTTTACCGACGACGGCGCGGTCGGCACGGGCTACACCTACACCATCGGCACGGGCGGTTACGCCGTCATGCAGATGCTCGAGAAGTACCTTGGACCGCAACTGATCGGGCGCGACCCCGCCATGCTCGAGGAGATCTACCGTGATTTGTACTTTTACACCCACGCCACCACGGTCGGCGCGATCACCTCGTTGGCGCTGGCAGCCATCGACACGGCGTTGTGGGATTTGCGCTGTCGCCGAGCCGGTTTACCGCTGCACATCATGGCGGGTGGGGCGCAAAAAAGCGTGCCCGCCTACGT